>JBBSTQ010000035.1:0-14975 GCA_038235745.1 Sphingobacteriales bacterium | reverse complement strand
TTGGTAAAAGAAAATAAAGCCAGCAGAAATTAATGCACCGGCTGCAGGGATAAAGCTTAACATCATTCTTATTCCGGTTTTTGCTTCTTCAGATTGTACTACGTTAGCCTCGAAACCGTATAAAGCCAATAACCAACCTGTTAACGCTCCACCTAAAGTCCAACCCATTTTTTGCGACATAGATGAGGAAGAGAAAATTAAACCCGTTGCTCTGCGCCCAGTTTCCCACTCCGAGTAATCGGCTATATCTGCATACATTGACCACAATAATGGGAAAATGATACCTGCACAAATACTAATCAAGAATTGGAACACAAAAATTAATGTGATGTGGCTTTCGTTGAAAAGGTAGAATATACAACTGAACACTGCCGCAATTAGCATGGCATATAAAAAGGTGTTCTTTTTACCAATTTTATCTGACACTGGTTTTGCTAATAAAACCCCTACAATATTTGCCGCCTGCCCCAACACCAAATAAAGTGTGCTGTAATTGATTGCAATATTTAATATCGGCATTTGGAAAGCCTCTTGATTTTGGAAGTAATATTTGAAATAATAAATGGCAGAACCATCTCTTAAGGAATTAAATACCAACGTAGCTATCCCAGCACCCAACAAGATAAACCACGGTTTGTTGTTACCTAAATTCTTTAAATCGTCTTTTAAAGAAACTTTCTGTTCTTTTGGAGGGCGTACTCTTTCTTTTGTCCACGCGAAGGTAAAATAGAATAAAACTGCAGCAATTACCGCGTAAATAATCATAGCCTGTTGCCAGCCTTGTTGCGCATCTATAACGCCTGATGCCTTTTTACTTAGCGCAGCAACCAAAGGTTCTGCGGTTGCCAAAACCAAAATACTCCCGGCAAAAGCAAATACAAAACGGAAGGTAGAGAGTGAGGTGCGGTCTTTTAAATCAGATGTCATCACGCCCATTAACGATGCGTAAGGCACATTAACGGCGGTATAAACCATCATCATTAAGGTGTAAGTAACATAAGCGTAAACGATTTTCCCGCTCAAGCTTAAGTCTGGCGTGGTAAAACTCAGTACACCAACAATCCCGAAAGGGATGGCCATCCATAATAAATATGGTCTAAATTTACCCCACTTAGTTTCGGTACGGTCGGCTACAATTCCCATGATTGGATCGTTTGCAGCATCCCAAATACGGGTAACCAAAAACATGGTACCAACTACCGCAGCGGATATACCAAAAACATCTGTGTAGTAAAACAACAGATAAACCGAAAACATTTTCCAAAACATGGAAGATGCAAAATCACCAAATCCGTAGGCAATTTTTTCTTTTAACTTTAGCTTTTGGCTCATCCTTAAAACTTAAAAAATTTATTTGTAAACGTTTTCTTTAGCTATATCACTTTGAAAAAGTGTGTTTTTACTATCGTAGAATTTCTTGAAATCTGGAGATGATGGATGGTTAAGAAAAGGCCCGTAATAGTGGAATTTATTCTCTTTTGTTTGCCAGCCGTGGTTTCTCCAAACCAACACGTAAGAAATTTCAAAGTCTTTTACCACTTCTAAGAGGGTGCTTGTCCACCAATCTTTTTGAGGAATTGTTTCAAAACCTGTTTCGGCAAACGTTGGTATCTTGTTATGCTTTTTGGCAACAGAATCTAAAATAGTTAAACTCTTTCTTAATTGACCTTGAAATTTTAAAGACGACTTCTTAAGTACCGAATCTGGGTCTGTGGGTTTTGCAAATTGATAACTATCAAAACTAACCATATCTACTACGTCGTCTCCGGGATAACGCTCCATAAACTCTTCTGCAGTGCCAAATGTGTTTGTATTAAATACATAAATTAGGTTATGTACATTTTTCTTATTTTTCAGGTAATCTACCGTGTATCTGTACAATTCAACATATTCTTGCGTAGTGGTAGAATCTTTGCCCCACCAAAACCAACCTCCGTTAAGTTCGTGGTATGGTCTAAAAATAATCGGAATCTTTTTGCCGTCGCTACCTTTTAAACGTTTTAAATATTTTGCGGCGTTTTTCATCCATTTTTTATACAATTTATAGTGCGACCCGCCTGGCAAAACTTTTGAAACTGAATTGGTATTGTCCCAAGAATTACCCATTGTTACTGGGTTATCAACATGCCAACTAATGGTGTTGATGCCTCCCATATCGTAAACTTGTTTAATATATTCCTTCATCTTTTTAAAAGGAACCCTATCTAAATTTATCTTCGATTTATGCTCAATGTGTCCAATATCCCAACCAAAAATGGCAGGATAGTCGTTTACCACATCGTAAACATCACTCTTTTTTCCATCTGGAGTTTTCCACTCCACTCCATACGCTAAGTCATCCTGATGACCAAACATTACCCCTTTTTTTAATAGTTTATCGAGATTTTTGTACAGGTTTTTTGTTTCTGCAGTTGCTTTGTTATCAATCAGTATTTTTTCTTGTGCTATAGCCACTTGCGCAGTTAATCCACAAAATATCAATATCATTAAATTCTGAATCTTCATTACTTTATTTTTCTTGAGAATTTCTTAATAATTTTCCAAGTTGATTTATCTGATGTAAAAACAGAATTTAAACCTTGCTCCTCTCCTCCCGGATCTCCCATATAGTCATCGCCTTCTTTCCAAAAAACCTGCCCTTCAATTGGTCTGGCGATACCGCCGAAAGACCAAAAATTTGTTCCAGCAAGAATTGGATATTTCATTTGTAAACCAAAAACGATTTTATAAAAAGCATCCCGGTTATTGGTGCTCGATTTAATGCTAAAGGATTTTAAATCTCTAGGCATACCAAATTCTTCGAGCACTAAGGGTTTGTTTAATTCTTTGGCAATGGCCACGTGTTTTTCGGTATGGAGTTCAGCATTTTTGATAATGTTATCCATGCTAGAATTCATGGCAGTATCTTTAAACCAACCCCAGTTTTTTGGCCACATGTGGATGTTTAAATAGTCGATATTTTTATCTGCATGCATGGCTTTGTAAACTTCCATATCGCCATCGTAAGCTATATCGCCTTCACTACCTGTTGATAACAGATGGTTTGGGTCAACCGATTTTACCAATGCCGCTACATGTTTAATCCAATCTAAAAAAGCTTGGTTATTCACCGAGCGCATGTTACGTGGTTCGTTAATAATTTGCCAAGACATAATGGTTGGGTCATCGGTATATTTTACTCCATTGACGGTGTTGGTATGGTTCAAAATATATTTGATGTATTTATCAACGTCTTCTTTGCAAGGCTGGCAGGTGTAAAACTGTGTAATGTAATCTTTGTACTTATTCCAATCGTAGTCTTCTACTTTAGAGTGCAATTGAGGTGTGTAGCCATTCCATTCAAGGTATTGACCAAGTCCGCCGCTCCAATCCCAAGTATTGGTAAAGTGTAATACGGCTTTCATATTACGTTTTCCCATCTCGTTTAAAAGGTAATCTAATCCGTACAAGATAGAATCTCTAAAAACTCCTTTTTGTGGTTGCAAAGCGTCTGAATTGGCTACGCGATATTTATAATCTACCTCGCCTTCGGCGCCTACCATTATCCTTAAATTGGTAACGCCTTTCCGTTTTAAAAAATTGAGTTCTTTTTTTACCCTGTCTTTTCCGCTTTCGCCCTTTAGAGCTAACAGTCCACCGTACCAGTAATTTGCACCTATGAAATTATAAGGCTTATTATCTAGCGTGAACGTTGCGCCATTGCGCTTAACGAAATTGTCTTGGGCATACAATAAGTGGCCCGGGCAAAATACCCAGACCATTATTACCACTATACTAACTCTAACCAAATTCTTTATCATGTTAAAAACACCCTTAACCGCTTATTTAATTTCGTACATTTTTGGAATGTTGTCTCCAAAAACAGTGTAACTGTCATCTTTAAACTTCCTGAAATCGCTTTCTGAAGCTTGGCCTTTGTAAGGAACGTAAAACGCATCAGTTCTATTGGTCCAAGCTAACACATAAGCTAGCTCAACCTTTTTAACAGTTAAAACTTTTAAAAGCATTTGAGTGTACCAATCCACCTGTGGCAGTTTTGACTCTCCAGTTTCTGTTAACGCAGCAATCTTGTTCTTCTTGATTGCGTAATCCGACACAATCTTCAGCTTATTACTTGCCGTAACAGGGGAGTTTCCTTTTGCCAAGTCACCGTAATTATCAGTTCCTACAATATCAACATAATCATCTCCCGGATACCAATTTAGATATGTTGCTTCTGATGTGAAATTTTTATCAGGAGACCATGCAAACAAGATGTTATGTAAATTTTTGGTGTTTTTTAGATAATTAACTGTAAACTTATAAAGCTCTACATACTGTAAACCGGTTGTATGGTTTTTGCCCCACCAAAACCAAGAGCCATCAAACTCATGATACGGTCTAAAGATAATCGGGATCATCGTTCCATCAGCAGTTTTAAGGCTTGCAACAAAATCAGCTATTTGATCTAAAGAACGTTTATACACTTCGTGTTTTGCACCGCCAGGCAAAATCGCATCTACAGCTTGGTACGGCTCGGTATCAAAATAAAATGAAGCATTTTTACCTCCAACGCCATCTACAGATTCTACACTTGAAACAGGATTCCAATAGTGCCACGCAAAAGTGTTAACTCCGCCCACTTTGTAAGCATCAATTACTCTACTTCTAACGTCGGCTGCGTATTGCGTAAACCACGAGTTTCTTTGAAAAGTTGTAATGTTTAAAAAATCCCAGCCATAAACTGCTGGCAAAGAGCCGGTAACCTCCTTAACATCTGATCTTCCAGCTTCTCTTTCCCAGCCGTAGCCTTGAAAAGTAGCATCTTGGTGACCAAACATTATTTTTGTTTTAGCCAATGTTTTCATGTTATAAAACAATGCCGCGGTTTCGTTAGTCGCACTTTTATCTACTAACCAGGTTTTTACAGTAGCCAATGTAGGAACCGGATCTGGTTTAGGTGGAACAACAACAACAGGCGGCTCAACAATTGGATCTGTTTTGCTATCTTTCTTACATGCGCTAAAACCTGTTACAACTAAAAGGCAAGCAATAAAGAATTGATTTTTAAAATTATGTTTCATAATAGAGTGTTTTTACAATCGTAAGTAACTATTAACCGAGACTAGCTCGATTTAGTAATCTGGTTTAGATTCCTCCAAACCAGACTATATTCTTGGTTAATTAAATAAATCCTAAATCGTCAACGTATAAAACAACTGCGTTTGTTAGCGGTGTAGGGCTACCTTTCCGTTGAATAATTATCTCTTTAATATCTCCGGTAACTTTCAGTGCGCTAAATGGAATAGTATAATCTGTCCACTGCCCCTCTGTAAGTGTAAGAACAGGCCTTGTGCCAGAATAATCACCATTCATAGAAAGACTAAATTGTTGACCTGTAGAGCCAGCACCTCCATAAACAGATATTTTAAGCGCTGTTAAACCTGCTGTCGTTGCGTTAAGCGTTGCACCGTTATATAATGCTTTGAAGCCACCGTAACCATCGGCAGCGTAACTTATCGCCAAGGAACTAGTTCCACGCTTTTTGATAGTTGAGCTTTGACTATCGGTAGTACCAGCCCAGCCGTTGCCACCTTTCCATCCGATGTTAAAAGCATCTGCATAAACTAAGCTTTTGAAGCCAAAAGAACCAGCTGACTTAGAAATACCTCCAGAAGTTTCCACATATATAAACGCTTGTACTATACCAGCTGGTACTTTAACCCTAACCTCGGTAGAGGTCGGCGTACCTACTATTTCAGCAGGGGTATCATCAAATCTTACTGCGATTAAGTTTTCGAAAATTGTTCCTTTAATAGTAACAATTTCACCAGCACCTCCCGCAACCGGTGCAAAACTTGTTAATCTTGGTGCAGGTTGTTTGATAGGGAATTTATAAGTAACTGTGCCATATTTGGTAGTTAAAATAATCTCATCAGATTTACCTGGACCATAAGGCGTTAGCGTACCAGTATTTACCAACACGCTTTTATCTGTTACTAAAGTTGGATTAAAGAAAACCGGCATTCCGTTCAAAGAGATAGAACTCGTGGTTTTTAAATTTGTTCCAACAATTGCATACATGGTGTTTAATGCACCTGCAACCACGGTCGAATCAAAAGCCACAACCCTGTAATCGGCATAGATTTGATTCTCGGTTAAAGACACACGATGCACTACATCAGGAATGGTATCGTTTTTCGCTACAAGACGAACTTTTTCAATAGTTGGAGCACCTTTTCCACCTTCATTATCATCTTTTTTACAAGCAGAAAACAAAACTGCTGTTGCCAAGGGGGCTACCCAAATGGTTTTTACAAAGGTTTTTATTAAATTTTTCATAACTATTTTATTTAAAATTATAAGCAACTGGAGCTTCTAACAGCTTAGGGTTAGTAGTAGTTTCAGAAGCGGGATAAGGAAAATAGAATTTATCATTACTAATGGTTACATATCCGTTCCCAAATCTTTTTGGCGGATTATCATTATTGGCACTTCCTCTATCCTGTTGTGCAATTAAAGCGATTGCTTTTGGATGATTACTAACGTTAAAACCATCTACTCTGCCCAAATCAAACCAGAAATCGTCCTCGAAGGCAAGCTCTCTCCTTCTTTCGTCCAAAATATCGTCTCTGGTAATTAAAGCCGGTGTATTGGCTGCTGCGCCAGGTAATAATAAAGCTGGATTTGCAACTGTATATGTTCTTCTTATTTCGGTTAAATCGCCTAAGCCAGCTCTGTTTCTGATTTTATTTATCGCAGCTAAAGCATTTACATCAGTACTTGTAGCAGCACCGTTCATAATTGCCTCGGCAAGAATCAAGTAAACTTCAGAATAACGCATTATGTAGGTATTGTTTGCAGCAGCTTGTCTCCCACCCACTCCGCCATTATCATCCGGACTACCTACAACATATTTTTTAACAGCAGCATGCACACCGTTTGGATTAGCATTTAGCGGGAACGTATATCCACCATCTTTTTTGTGGATTTCTGGATAAGTATCACCCGGCAACATTATTGTGGCCTTTCTTCTTTTATCACCTGCTTGGTAAAGATCCTGTAGATCAAAGGTTGGCGCCAAAAGACTGAAACCATCACCGGTTAGCGTGATGCCATTGTAAGCAAAAGCTGCTTGTTGCGGATTACCTTCGCCGTAGTTGCCAGTAGTTGCCCATTGTAATTGAATCACCGACTCTTCATTGTTGTTGTTTTCTGTCAAGAACAGGTCGTTGTAAGTTTTGCCTGTAATATCTGCTCCGTAAAGTTTAAATTCTTTGCTATTGATTACTTTTTCGGCCTGAATTTTAGCATTCGGATAATCTTGCATGTACAAGTAAACTTTTGCTAGCAAAGCAGATGCAGATCCACTTGAAACTCTTCCTGAGCCTTTGCCGCTTCTTACCATAGGCGTTAAGTTTTCTTCAGCAAATTTTAAATCGCTTACCATGAACTTATAGATGTCAGGAATCAAGTTAGTGTTGATTTGATAATCCTTAATATACTCTTCACTGTTTTCGATAATTGGCACATTCCCGAAGGTTCTTACCAAATGGAAATATGCTAAAGCTCTAAATAAATGAGCCTCGCCCAAAGCGTTATTAACAACAGCTTTGTCAACAGAACTTGATACGTTTGGTGGCAAACTATTAATTACACCGTTTGCCTGAGCAACCACAATAAACAGCGAGTTCCAAGCTTGTTCCAACTGAAAGTTACCGCTGGTAACTGAAAAATCAAAGAAGTTTCTTATATCACTTGACTGTCCTCTACCGTTACCAGAAGCTAGTTCTGTAATTGCCCAACCAGATTTGCCAAACCAGCCAAACCACGCTGCACTATACAGTACATTGGTTGTTGATTTTACCTCATCGGCTGTTTTATAAAAGTTATTTATGGTAATAGCAGCTTGGGGTGCTCTATCAAAAAAACTGTCTTTGCAACTTGTTATTGTTATCGCGGATAACAAGGTTACCGCAGATAAAAATTTTATACTCTTTTTCATTTTAAAATCCTCTCTGTTCTAAATTAAAACTTTGCGTTAACACCAAATGTAACTATGCGTGGCCCTGGGTATCTGCCCATATCCACATTAGACAAAAACACATTTTGGTCTGCAGCACCAATCTCTGGGTCTAAACCTTTATATGGTGTGAAAACATACAGGTTTTGACCGCTTACATATACTTTTAAACTAGCCAGTTTAACTTTTGAGAGAAGCTTGTTTGGAATATTGTATCCCAGATTTACGTTTTGAATTCTCAAAAAAGAACCACTTTCAATAAACCTATCAGAGTTTTTTAAGTTAGGGTTGTCTCCACTTTTTGGCGCAGGAATGTTAGAATCTGTATTGGTTGGTGTCCAGTAATCTGCAACACTAGCCAACTGGTTAACGTAAAGACCAGCAAGGTTACTAATTCTGTAATTTAATGCGTTAAAGATTTTTGAACCGTAAGAACCATTTAAGAAAATGGATAGATCAAAGTTTTTGTATCCGAAATTATTTGTAATTCCGTAAGTGAAAGTTGGGTTTGGATTGCCCAGAGACGTTTGATCGTTTTCATCAATCTTTCCATCCTTATTTACGTCTTGGTATTGAATGTCGCCCAACCACGTTCCTCCACTTTTATTTTCAATTGGTCTGTTAAACTGAATGGGAGCTTCAGCAAGTTGCTGGTCTGTTTTAAAGATTCCCTTAACTTTATATCCAAAGAATTCACCAACTGGGCCACCAACTTTAGTTCTTGAAACCGGTAAAGATAAGAAGCCTACCGTTATTGTTCCGGGAAGAAAAGGAGTTCCGGGAGCTAATGAAATTACTTGGTTTTTGTTAACAGATAAGTTTGCATTGGTACTCCACTTAAAATCACCTATTAAGTTTCTGCTCGATAGTGTGAATTCAAAACCAGAGTTTCTTAATTCACCTCCGTTTATAAATGGCGCTCTAATTACACCATTACTTGAATATTCGGCTCTTTGACCGAGTAGATATGCTGGCAAAACTGATTGGAAAAGAAAATCTTTTGAGGTTTTTCTGTAAGCATCAACAGATACATCCAATCTTGAGTTTAAGATGCTGAAATCTAAACCGGCATCAGCCTGAAGTTGTGTTTCCCATTTTAAAGCTAGGTTTCTTACTTTATCAACCGCAAAACCGTTTCCTAAGCCTGTTGGAATTGGAACTAAAGCCACACCATAAGAGTAGTTTGGAATAGCTTGGTTTCCTGTACCACCGTAACTAGCTCTAAACCTCAGATCGTCCACTTTTCCTTTTAGGCCTTTAGCAAAAGATTCTTCAGAAATTCTCCATGACGCACCAATTGACGGAAAAATACCAGTTTGGTTTCCTTGTGCAAATTTAGATGATCTATCAGATCTTACTGTTGCAGTAAAGCTATACCGATTATCGAATGTGTAAATCGTTCTTAAGAAAAAAGATTCTAATGCTTGGCTATCTTTAAACTCGTCGTTGGTTGCAGTTTTTGCATCTCCTAACCCAAGAGCCTGCAAATCATTACTTAAAAAGCTTTGCCTGCTTGATTTATTACCTTTCCAAGAAGTTTGGTTTACTTCATAACCTGCCAATGCAGTTAAATCATGTTTTTTAGCAAACACATGCTTATAGGTTAGGTATTCTTTCCAAGACCAAAACGTACTTGCCGAATTAAACACGGTAAGTTTGTTAGTTAAATTCACATCTAAAGGTCCGTAATTATAAGTTGGAAAAAACTGTCTTGCTTCTGAACCATTAAAATCACCGTTTAATTCAGATCTTAATGTTAAACCCTTCACAAAGGTTAAGTCACCGTAGACGCTACCATTTATCCCGCTCCTACCTAAAGTATTGGTAATATCCAAAGCTTGCGCAATTGGGTTTACTGGCGTACCTGATTCAAAAACTTGCCCCCCTGTAAACGTTCCGTCGGGGTTTCTTGCCGCTCTGTCTGGAGAACTCTGTAATGCATTACTTACGATACCGTTATTGTCACTAACACCTCTATTTTCAAAACTTCTGCTTCCAGAAACTACGATACCTGTTTTAAACCAGTCTCTAACTTTTCCGTTTACGTTAGATCTAAAAGAATAGCGATTGTAATCACCACCGATAATTGTTCCTTCTTGGTCTGTGTAAGC
This sequence comes from Sphingobacteriales bacterium, assembly GCA_038235745.1. GTDB lineage: Bacteria > Bacteroidota > Bacteroidia > Sphingobacteriales > Sphingobacteriaceae > Pseudopedobacter. The sequence continues at coordinate 4,862 of JBBSTQ010000035.1, read as the reverse complement.
GCCTGAAATATAATAATCAGTCCCGTCTTTAGCACCAGAAAGAGAAATTTGATGATTCTGTTGCCCAGCAGTTTGGAAAATTTCATCTTGCCAATCTGTACCTTCACTTAAAAACTCGGGATTTGCAAACTCTGCCCTACGTGAAACTCTAAAAAGATCGGCAACATCATTCTGATAATTAGCATATTGCTTCAAATTCATCACATCCAAAAACTTGCCTTGCTGTCTTACGCCGTAAAAACCTTCGTAATTGATTACACCTTTACCATCCTTACCTCTTTTTGTAGTGATGATAATTACACCGTTAGAGCCTCTACTTCCGTAAATTGCAGTGGCAGATGCATCTTTAAGTATTTGAATGGATTCAATGTCGTTTGGATTTAAAGTGCTTAACGGACTAACCGCGGTTTGTCCGTTACCACCGTCACCACCTTTGTTATCTAAGGCTAGCGTTCTGCCGCTTGTTGCTGTATTTCCAGGATCACCAGAAATGGCAACTCCATCAATAACGTACAAGGGATCGTTGGCAACACTTAATGAAGTTATACCACGTATCCGTACAGATGTATTACTACCTGGTGCTCCTGAGTTTTGACTTACATAAACACCTGCTGCTTTACCCTGTAACAATTGATCCACGCTAACTTGCGGAATTTCTTTAATGTCGTCAGCATTTATCGTAGAGATAGAGCTGTTAACATCTCCTTTTTTCTGCGTTCCGTAACCAATAAAGACTACTTCATCAAGTTTTTTAGCTGATGAGGTTAAGGAGAATGCTAGGTACGTTTTATTCCCTACAGCCACCTCTTTAGTTTCCATTCCTAAAAAAGAAACCATCAAAACTGCGTTGCCCGAAGCAACCTTAATAGAAAACTCTCCGTTAACATCTGTTAATGTAACTTGTTTTTCGCCTTTGACCGAAACTGAAGCTCCCGGCAGTGGTAAATTCTCTTCGTCTGTAACTTTTCCTTGCACTTGTTTCTCTTGAGCGAAAGCCCCTAAAAAACTACTTGCTAGAAAAAAAAGACAAAAGAACTTTACGTAAAAAATTCTTTTCATGTTAAATTTATTAGTTGGTTTATAATTAATCAAATATAAGCAGTAACCTAACAAGATATTAATACTATTTTAACAATTGATACTCAAAAAAGAACAGTTGTGTATCCAAGAAACTATACAGAGAGACTAAATTTATTTTTTTGATTGGTATTTTTATAACACAAATACATTACTTTTATGTTAAAATAATAGATGCTATGATAAATAACGTCATTAGAGAGATTACACCGCTAACTCAAAACGATTGTTTTACTTTGTTTTCGCGTAATAAAACAAAGTTTGATTTTCCGCTGCATTACCACGAAGAGTTTGAGCTGAATTTGATTTTAAACGCCGGAGGGGCAAAAAGATTTGTTGGCGATCATATAGAAGTGATAGAGGATTTAGAATTGGTATTGGTTGGGCCTAACTTAAGCCATGCTTGGTTTAACCATTTATGTAAGGATAAAAATATAACCGAAATTACCATCCAGTTCCATAAAGATTTATTTGACGATTCGTTGTTGCGCAAAAACCAACTCAGCTTTATCAGGAATATGTTTGACCAATGCCGAAAAGGGATTCTTTTTTCGCAGGATACCATTGAGCGGGTAAAAGACAGAATTATCTATTTGGGCAAGAAGCAAGGGTTTGATTCTGTTTTAGAACTCATCTCTATTTTACACGATCTTTCTACCTCTAGGAATATGCGTACCCTTTCTGATGTTACTTATAGCAATGATCAATTTAGTTATAATAGTCGACGGATCGAGAAAGCCTTTGAATACATCAACAGTAATTACAGTAAACAAATCACTTTGGCGGAGGTTGCCAAAATTGCAAACATGCCCGAAACCTCTTTTAGCCGGTTTTTAAAAAAACGAACTGGCAACACTTTTATAGATAGCGTGAACGAGATTAGAATTGGACATGCAAGCCGAATGCTGATTGACACCACGAACACCGTCGCCGAAATTGCTTATAACTGTGGTTTTAATAATGTATCTAACTTTAACCGAACTTTTAAAAAGAAAAAAGCTCTGACGCCCAAGGAGTTTAGAGATGATTTTACTGGAACGAGAATTTTTATTTGATTTCTGCTAGCTGGAGATTTTTAACCACAGAGGAAACGGAGTTTTTCACAAAGGGCACAGAGCTTATTTGGTAATTATTCCCGCAAAAGTCGAAATCATATTTGTGACGGAGAAAGAAATGATCAGCAAAATAAAAAAAAGATATGCCGAATTCATCGGCACATCCTTTCTTCGATTACAAAAGTTTAAATATTCTTATTCTACTAGTAGTTTTTGGGTTTCATTAATGTTATCGCCTTTGATGCTCACAATATAGACTCCTCTACTTAAACCAGCTACAGAAACTTTGATAGTTGGTGTGCCCGAAACTTTTTGCTTGCTTATTATTTGCTGGTCTTCCGTGTTGGTTACCGTAATATCTACAGCGCTTCCACTAAACTTCCCTAAATTGATATTGAAATATTCGTTTACAACTGGGTTAGGATAAATAGAAATCCCTGTTTCGTCTTTTATATTTACAACAATTGAGTTATCGTTGATTGCTCCCATACTGCTTTTGTATGATGAGTTGTACATATTACGACTGCTTGCATCAGACAAAGTAAGTACCGTACTTTTATTTTTGAAAGCGATAAGTGCTTGTTTTGCCCCTGCACTGCTTCCCGAATAAGCAACATATGGAGCGTAGGCTGGACCGTCCCAACCTTGGTTTACCCAAGTTAACATCCAAGCAACTTTGTATGACCGAGCACCACCTTGCATATAATCTTCGAGATTGTACCACCAATATGCGTAATCATCTGGGCTATTTACTCTATTGCCCACTTCTGCAAATACTGGCACTTTATTGTTGCTCCAAGCAAAATCACTTAATGCTGTTAGCTCGTTGACCATAGTGCTAAACGGCTGACCGTTGTTGGTGTTGATATCATACATATCTAAACCCACAACATCTACGTATTGGTTTCCGGGGTAATAACTTGTTCCTGGGTAAGTACCGCTGTTGAACGGATAGTTTGGCGACCACGCAAAAATCGCATAGTTTGTTCTGGCTTTGATATAATTTACTGCCAGTTGGTACATTTTTTTATATGAACTGGAACCGCCTGCAGCTTGATTACCCCACCAAAACCATGCTCCGTTCATTTCGTGTAACAATCGAAAAACCACAGGAATTTTCAACTCGTTCATCACACTAATGGCTTGATCTAGCTGTCCTTTGAACCAAGTAACCTCTCCGTAAGTATCAATGTTTTGACCGATATTATACATCAGAAATTGGTCGCCTGTACCTGTTACGAAGGAAGTTGACGTGTGATACTTACTAAACATGTGGAAGTCAAAAGTTACCACCCCACCATTGTTATAGGTATATAATGCGGCTTCTTTGTGCCTTCTTCTTGCGGTGGCGGTTTTGGAGATATAAAACTGAAAATCTTGCCCCAAAACTGCAGGATGGTCTCCTGTAACATCTTTGAAATCCGAAACACTTTCATTCTCGTGGTTTCCGCCTACCATGCTAAAGCTGTTGTAAAATTGTTGTCCAAAAAGAACTCCCCTCGTATCCCAAGCAACCTCTTTAAGGTTGTAGTAAAGATTCTTAGTTTGCATTGTTGCACCGGCATCTACTTGTGCGGTGGTTTTGCCAGCAATTGCAAACAGACCCACTAATGGCAATTGTAATTTTGTTTTCATAATATTAAACTTATTTGTAAAAATTTTGGTAAGATTTAAGCGCATTAGTACTCAATAAAATGTTTGACATCGGCTATTCAACCGCACATAACCCGGCTATGTTGATGTTCTTTGCCATGGGCTTACCGCTGGGAAAAAGCATCAAATACTATGTTGTAAACAGCGCATAGGACTGACATTGCGTAGAAATACCTTCTACGGTTAAAGTAAATTTTCATTTGTTTTTTAATTAAATAGGTTAAGCTGAAATCAGTACCAGTGTACCGGTTTTATTCAGTCTATTAATTGGTCGATAAATTACCTTAACCAAAGATAAGCCTATGCTAAAGCATTTTGTAATAGTATTTTAGCAATTGATTGTACAAATATTGACTATCGGAAAAAATTGCGAAAGCTAGCTTTCTTATCAAGAAAACAACGAGGTGGAAAAATCCTTCAGAAAGGCGATTTGAATGTGATTTATCTCTAAATATATTCATCTGTATAAAAAACTGGCGTAAAGCACTGGCTGTAAAAAAATCTTGTGCAAATAAGTTCACAGACTGCTTAAAATTACCAACTTGTCTAGGCAAAGTTACACTTACGTCCAAGCAGGATTTCTCCTTTTCGGATAACCCTGCGTTACTAAGTTTTCCGTTGACGGACGGTAAATTAATTTTTTAAACACAAAGGATACAGAGGTCACAGAGTTGGGTGGTTAACATACTCTCTTTCTTAAAAATCCTAATTCAGACAATTAATCGCAGAGTTGAGCAGATAAATCCTCCTTTTCCAAAAACCCTGAAAATCCTAATTCAGACAATTATCCACGTAGTTCTCTAAAAAACAAAAAAAGGGAAAACCAAACTGGATTTTCCCCTTTAAATTTAAAACCAATTCCTATTTAGTTTTTAACCAATTTCTGGGTGTAATTAGCACCTGAAACTTCTAAACTGATCACATAGGTGCCTGCTATTAATCCGGCTACGTTAATGGTAAAGTTTGCTTGGTTGCTACTTTGCGAAAGCACTTTTCTACCTGATAAGTCAAAAATACTTGTTGTTGAATTAAGTGCAGAAACACCATCATTTGGGATACTGATATTTACAACATCAA
>JBBSTQ010000034.1:0-15113 GCA_038235745.1 Sphingobacteriales bacterium | reverse complement strand
CTTGATAGCCTTTTTACAGTATCCTCAGACTTAAACGAAGGCGCTTCTATCGATATTACCGGCATGATTGGACAATACGCTCACGGAAACGAACCAAGCCACCATATTTTATATCTGTATCCTTTTGTAGGCCAACAATGGAAAACCGCCGAGAAAGTAAGAGAGGTTTTTGATAAATTCTACAAGGCATCGCCAGACGGTTTAATAGGAAATGAAGATTGTGGGCAAATGTCGGCGTGGTACATTTTCTCTTCTTTAGGATTTTATCCGGTAAACCCAATCAACGGCATGTTTGTATTTGGTTCGCCAATAGCGGATGAGGTAGCCATTAATTTAAACAACGGTCAAAAATTTAAAATAACTGCGCTAAATAATAGTGCAGGCAATAAGTATATCCAATCTGTAAAACTAAACGGCAAAGCTTACACCAAATCATACATTATGTACAAGGATATGATGAGCGGCGGAGCGTTAGAATATACCATGGGCAATAAACCGAATAAAAATTTTGGAGCTGCCCAAGCTGATTGGCCAGTTTCTAACCCTTAACACGAGTACTAAACAATTACGAATATGAATTATTACCAATTTAATTTTAATCAATCCAAATGTTAGACCAGATGAAAAAAACGTTAACTCTAATTTTGTTTCTTTTGGTGGGTTCTGCATATCTATATGCGCAGAACGGCACTTTAGAAGGAACGGTAGCCGACGAGGTCGGTGTGCTACCGGGTGTTTCTGTTCTGATTACAGGAAGTCAAAGCGGAACCATGACCGACCAAAACGGTAAGTTTCAAATTGCCGTAAGCGACGGACAGTCTGTTACGTTTTCGGCGATAGGGTTTAAACCTCAAACTATAAAGTTTGTTGGGCAACAAAACATCAAGATATTGCTACAATCTGTTTCTCTAGCTTTAAATGAAACGGTAGTCGTGGGTTACGCCACACAAAAGAAAGCAACTTTAACAGGTTCGGTTTCAGCAATTACCGGTACCGAATTAAACACCAGAGCTGTTGCTTCTTTATCAACTGCTTTGCAAGGTAAAATGCCCGGTGTTACGGTGCAGCAATCATCGGGGCAACCGGGAGATGATGGTTCAAATATCCGTATCCGTGGAGTAGGTTCTATCAACTCAAATACGTTTCCTTTGGTATTGTTGGACGGAATTGAAACCAACATTAATCAGATTGATATGAACGCTGTAGAGTCTGTTTCTGTATTAAAAGATGCGGCATCTGCATCTATTTACGGATCCAGAGCGGCTAACGGAGTAATTTTAATTACTTCCAAAAAAGGGAAAGCAGGTACCATAACCACCAATTACAATGGTTACTCTACTTTACAAAGACCTACAAATATGCCACAGGGGGTAACTGCTTATGAGTATTTGCAAGCAGAACTTAACGCGTTTGATAATGCCGGCATTTCCGTTTCTCCAACACAAAGACAACAATATGAGCAATTAATTGAAGAGCAACGTACGCTTAAGCCAGATAATTGGAACCGTTACGATACCGATTGGCGAGAAGAGACCATGAAGGATAACGCGTTAATGCAAAGCCACAACGTTACCATTAGTGGTGGTGGCGAAAAGCTGACATTCTTTGCTTCTGGTACTTTTTTAGGTCAAGATGGGTTAATACCGAATAATAGATTTGACCGTACCAACCTTGTGCTTAATGCTGATGCAAAAATATTGCCTTGGGCTACTTTTGCTTTAAATACATCTTTAAGGCAATCTAACAATGTTCGCCCAGGTGTTGGTTCTCCAAAAAGCATCATCAATAAGTCTTTATACTTTTTGCCAACGCTTTCGGCAGCTAGGGAGATTGATGGCAATTGGGGTTACGGTAAAAACGGGGATAACCCAACCGCCGCCGCTTTTGACAGTGGTGAAAACGTCAACAAAGATGCCGAATCAATTGTGAATGGAACGTTAACTTTAACGCCTGCAAAAGGATTCGAGGTGCTTGGTCAATATTCGTTAAGAACCGTAACTGGCAGAGGTAGAAGCTTAATTAAGCCATATACAGTTTCTTTAAGAGGACAGCTTTTAGGGGAATACCCTGCACAAGATGATTTATCGGAGAGCTGGAGCCAAACTATTCGTAATTTCTACAGGTTTCAAACCTCTTACGAAAAAAGTATCGAAAAGCATAATGCAAAACTATTAGTAGGTTATCAAGGTGAAGACAATACAAACTCCTCATTTTTTGGAGCTAAGCAAGGTTTTGATCTTGGTCGTTTTTATTTAAGCAATGGTTTAGGTGCTTCTGCCACATCCGGTGGTGGTGCAAATGAGTGGGCAATGCAGTCGGTTTACGGTCGATTGTCTTATGATTTTGATGAAAAATATCTTTTAGAAGTTAACGGACGGTATGACGGTTCTTCTCGTTTTCCAGCAGGGTCAAACCGTTGGGGCTTTTTTCCATCAGCTTCTGCTGGTTGGGTAATTTCGCAAGAGAATTTTATGAGCAGCACCAAAAACGTGATCGATTTTCTTAAACTAAGAACTTCTTACGGTTTACTGGGTAACCAGGATATTGGTAATTATCCCTATACAGCAACTATTAATAACGGCTACAGTTATTATTTAGGCGACGGTAAAGAATTGGCAGATGGTGTTGCGCAAATTGCATTGGCTAACCAAGACATCACTTGGGAGTCATCCACGCAATTTAATGTGGCGGTTGATGGTAGCTTTTTTAAAGATAAGTTAACGTTTACGGCAGAATACTACATTAAAACCATTAATGATATGTTGTTGCGCTTTCCGCCACCTTATTACGCTGGCTTGCAACCTGCTTTTACCAACGCAGGTAGTATGGAAAACAAAGGCTGGGAAGTGTCTCTAGGATACAGAAACAACATAAAAGATTTCAATTACGGCATTCAGGTTTCCGTAAATGATAACCGTAATAAAATCCTCGATTTGAACGGTTTAAATTCCCAAGACAGAACGCAAGTGGTAGGGTATCCAAATAATGGTATTTGGGGTTATTTATCAGACGGCTACTTCCAAGATTTAAACGATGTGGCAAATTCTCCAAAATTGAGTGGCGCCGCCCGACCAGGATTTGTAAAGTATAAAAAAATATTTGAGGGGCAAGGGGTTGATCCATTATTGCTGGATCAAAGAGATCAAGTTTATCTAGGTGATCCATTTCCTCACTACGAATATGCTGTTAACTTAACAGCGGAGTACAAAAACTTTGATTTTATTGCATTTGTGCAGGGTATCGGCCAACGCTCTGCATTTTTAAGTGGCGTAGGCTTAAGACCATTTGCTAACGGTTCTAACTTGTTTCGCCACCAAGTGGATTATTGGACGCCGGATAACCCGAATGCGGAATATCCTATTTTGGTGCCAGAGGCAAACTCTGCTGACAACTTTGTGAGGTCTGATAAGTGGGTGAGAAATGCAGCTTACGGACGATTGAAAAATGTAGTGTTGGGTTACACCGTACCTAAGCAGTTTGCTCAAAAATTGAAGCTAGCCAATGTAAGGTTTTACATCAGTGGTCAAAACTTGTTCACGCTTAGTGATTTTTATGATGGTTACGATCCTGAGGTTAGTTATGGTGGTGGTGTCGGTGGCGAATTTTACCCAATTATGCAAACGTACACCTTCGGGCTTAACGTTAGTTTTTAATTCTATTTACAGCAAAAGAAAATGAAACTTAAAATGAGCGTACTACTTACAAACTTAAATGCTCAGATATGCTTCATAGCCTTTAAAAATAAATTATATTCAAATGAAAAATAAGATATTAAAAAGCAGTTTTATAGCCATAACGGTTGCATTACTGACGGTTTCTTCGGGTTGTAACAAAGATTACTTGGAAAGAGAACCTTTGAGCGATTACCTATCCTCAAACTTTTACAATAGCGAAGGCGCAATAGCGCAAGGCGCAAACGGTTGTTATATGATGTTGAAACTGAACCACTCGGCACCAAGTAGTAGTTTAATACCATTCTCAATACTTTGGGACATGTATACCCCTTTTGGAATAGAACGGGCAGATAATAATTCTATAGGTATTGGCAGCATCGACCTTAGAACTAGCTTCCCTATTGAGCTAACTTATGCAAACTTATACACGGCGGTAGCCAGATGTAATTCGGTAATTAGTGGAGCTGAACCTTTTCAAGATCGTTTAAATGACAAAGCAAAGCAATATGTTAGCGAAGTAAGAGTGTTAAGAGCATATTACAATATCTTATTGGTTAGTCTTTTTGGCGATATTCCTTATTTTGAAAAGCCGGTAACTCCAACACAAATCGCGGAATTAACTCGCACACCTTGGCAAACAGCAGTTGAATCCATTATTGTTGATTTAGACGAAGCTTCTATAAACTTGCCTTGGATAGCTACAGAATTTGGTAGAGTAGATAAGTCAGTTGCTTTTGGGTTAAAAGCCAGAATAGCGCTGTATGCAGCTTCTTGGAATAAGTTTGGTTTCGGTAGGGATGCCGTTCAAGATCAAGCAAAAGCGACAGAATATTTTAGAATTGCAGCAGATGCAGCTAAACGAGTTATGGATGAAAGCGGAAGAGGACTGGCTAATAATTACAGCGAACTGTTTACACGAGTAGGACAATTAAAGCCAGACGTAAAAAGAGAAACCATGATGTTTATGATGTTTTCTGATTTTGGCGACAAAAACATTCACTACATGTCCTTTGGTGAGCATGTGCGCATGATTGGGCAGAGCGGCAGGTTCCCTACCCAACAGTTAGTAGATACCTATGAAACTAGTAATGGAAAACGTATTGACGAAGTAGGTTCTGGATATAATCCAGCAACACCTTTTGTAGATAGGGATCCAAGATTGAAATACACCATTTATACCCAAGGAGATACCATTATTGGTAACACCGGAAGCAACAAGCGTAAATTTTTAATGCAGGTTTACAATCCGCGTACTACCGAATTTGATGCTCAAGGCAACCCAAGATTGGTTGATAATGCAGATTATGTTGGCGCTGTAGCTCCGTTTGGTTATGTACAAAGCGGGGTAGGTTATGCATGGAAAAAATATAATCATTTTGATGACGAAGTAAGCTCGCAAGCCACCTATAACATTATGATTATGCGTTACGCAGAAATCTTGTTGACTTATGCAGAAGCAAAAATTGAATTAGGCGAGTTGGATGCAACCGTAGTGGATGCGATTGATAGAGTAAGGGCAAGAGTTGGTATGCCAAGTATTTTGACAGCCGATGCTTCAAGAGCCGGTAATCAACTTAAGATGCGCCAAATAGTACGCAGAGAACGTAAAGTGGAACTTATAAAGGAATCACTTATTTTCTTTGACATGCGCCGCTGGAGAACTGGTGCGATACAAAATGCAGAACCAACTTATGGCTATCCACTAGCAATTGGCGTTAACCCAAGCTCAAGCACATATCCTAACGGTTACACACAGGTTACAGCAGATATGGTCCCAAAATTTGGTGCATCCGGATCCGAACGTGATTTAAACGATATTGCTAGCTATGCCGCTTATGCGTCAAAACTAAGAAGTAGAGACAGAGACCGTAGATGGGAAGATCGTTTTTATGTATGGCCAATTCCGCAAACGGAACTAAACAAACAGCCATCTCTAAGTCAGAACTTAGGTTACGGCAACTAAGCTTCCCATTTAAAAACGAACTCTAAAATATTAAGATATGAAACAAGTAAATTCCATAACTACCAAAATAACAGCTTTGCTGCTATTGTTTGTAGTGATGTTTAGCGCCTGCGAGAAAAAGGATGAGCTAGACAGAATGTACGAAGGTGTAAAAGTAGTTGGCGTTAAAATAGACGGCATATTATATTTACCAACCTACAATAATGATGACGTTAACATTGCCATTCCAGCAGGCAGAAATCTATCGAGCGTTAAGGTTCAGGTTTTGGTAGCAAACGGTAATCTTGTTGATTTTAACAATGATCAAATTATGGATGTGCGCAAGCCATTGCCGCTTACCTTAAATGCCATTGACGGAAATAATAGGAATGTGGTTTTAAAAGTGCAATCGCCGCCTTCGTTGTCAAACATTATTATAGAAGGTTTAACCATCCCAAGATCAAACGTTTTCTTTAGTGCAAATTCTTTAATTGTTCAGGTCCCGGTCGGTACCAATGTAACCAATTTAAAAGTAACCATGAACTTTGTAAATGGTACGTTGCAAGAGTTTACTAACGGGGTTGCTTTGGATTATACCAATCTAAGAACATTTAAATTATTAGGAGTTGATGAAACTACCATTTACAACTACGATTTGATTATAACATCTGAACAAGTTGGGCCAGCATCCGTAAGGTCAATGACTATCAACGGCATTGCAACTGATTCGGTAGTCGTGGTAGCACCAGCAACTTTAATTCCTTACGTAAAAGGTTTAACAGATTTCTCTAGTTCAACAGTTACTATTGCAGCTGGTTTTGGTAACCGGATAGACCCAGCATTTACCGGTACTAACCTTAACTTACTAGTAGGGACTTCAAAGGTTAAAATAACTGGTACAGATGGTATCGTTAAAGAATTTACCATTGGTGTACCACAGTTATCATTAACTCCAGTCTTTGAAAAGTCTTATGCAAGTTTTGGCTTTGGAGGAAACGACTTAACAGGTGTTGCCTTTAGTGGTAACAATATTGTTGTGCCAAACTACTCTTCTGTTCCACCTACTGTAAATGGTCCAAATTATTATAATTTGGCAGGCGTACAACAAGGAGTTCTTGATAGAACAGGGACGGTAGTTGGTAATAGTATCCGAAAAATAGCCACAGATAGCAAGGGCGTTATTTTAAGCGTGTCATTAGGCTTGACCACAGCAGATCAGTTTATTTATAAGTGGGACAATGTAACATCAGCACCCGTAGCTTATATTACATACAATTCTGCGGGTTTAGGGCTTGGTACAACAGCATTTAGAGCTGCAGGTATCAATGTTTCTGGTAGTTTAGATGGAAATGCCATTATTACGGTGGGTAGGGCGCAAACGGCAGACGTTTATGTTTGGACGGTTACTGGTGGAGTTTTAAATCCTACACCAACCAAGCTAACACATCCATTTACTTCAACAGGTTTTTATTGGAGTGTTGAGCCTTTGCCTATAGGTACAGCAGGTTACATTGGTGCGTTTTCGGGCACTAGCTTAAATGGTATTTCAGGTTTAACTAGCACCTTAGGAGAAATTACCAAAGTTTCAGGAATTTCAGCTACCGATGGCAAAACGTTTAAGTTAAACGGCAGAACTTACTTTGCCTATACCGCATTTACATCTAATAAAGGAGCATATTTTAGGATTTCTGATATTACAGACAATCAACTTGCTTCAATCCAAAATCCCATAATGAATGTGTTGATGCCGTCTACACAGGGTAATGGAAACTTAACAATGGATGCGGATATGGCGATTATTAACGGCAAACTACATGCGGTATTTGTATGTACAAACATTGGAATGCAGTTTTTTAAGTTAGAGCAGTAATAAGTAAAATCTAATGAAAATAAGCACTTTTAAGCTTGGGTTATTTTGTTGCATTGCAACACTGGTAATGTCTTGCGGTAAAGATAAAAAAGAGCCTGTTGAGGAGGCAATTACAGACCCGATAAATACTTTTTTTAAAGGAGAAGTAAAGCCTGCTCAAACTAGCCCTTGCTTTAAGGGTGCATACTATCGCAAGATGGTTTCAAGTAAGGATTATTGGTTAGGTATTGGGGGGCAATTCACTTTGCCTACCATTACTTTTGATCCACTAAGAATAAACCCAGCAAAGCCAGCACAGTATTTAGATAATCCATCTATTTATATTGGTGGCAGCATGGGCGGGCAAGAAACTGATATTGGTTTAACTTGGGAGGTAATTAGGGATGCGAGCGGAAACGTTAGTACAGATAGAAAAGCATTTAGACCGTTTTTGCGCAGAACGTCTCACGCTGGCGGCCAAACATTTGAATATGAGAACGCTCCCGCAACAAGTGATTATTACTGGTATCCAGGTGAAGAAGTTAAAATGTCAGTACAAGTGCTTGAAAATAAAAGGATCAAGTTTATCGTTGAAGGTGCGGGAAAGCGATTTGAAAAAGATTTTGATGCAGACGGTTATCGCCCAGGCGGGATAGGTGAGTTTAAACGTGTAAATGCCATTGACCAAGTTAGCAACGAGGGCAAACCAGTTCAGGCAACTGGTACTAAAGTGGAAAACGGAATCTGGACGGAGACTTATTTGTTTAGAAGTTATAAAAATGAAATAATAAAAGTGCCTGCACACAGTGGTCGATTAACAGATATGCGTTGTCCTTCGCCATCTAATTTTTCAATTACTGCCTCGGCGGCAGAGTTTGAAAAAGGAGCAGAAAAAATAAACATCAGCGGAGCTGGATATTAAATTATAAAAATATGAAATACTACATCTTATCATTAGTTTTTGCTGTCGTTTTAAGCAGTTGTGCTTGTAAAAAAGAGACAGTGAGGGTCAAAGCACCTACTAAACCCGACAAAGAAATTCATTTCGCCGGTACTTGGGTTACCAACGTAGCAAGTGATGCGCTAGACTCTAGAGAGAACATCAAAAAAACAGTGGCTACTTGCAAAGCGAGCGGCATCAACAATATTTTTGTGGTGGTTTGGAACCAAGGTCGTACGCTGTTTCCAAGCGATGTAATGCAGACCAACTTTGGTGCAGGCGCAAGAATTATGACCAGATTTTCTGGCAGAGATCCTTTGCAAGAAATGATTGAAGAGGCACACAAAGAAAAAATAAAAGTACACGCTTGGTTTGAATATGGTTTTGCGGCTTCCAATAACCAAAACGGTGGCTTAATTATCCAAACCAAACCTACTTGGGCCGCAAAAGACAGAGATGGTAATTTGTTAAAGAAAAACGGTTTTGAGTGGATGAATGCTTTTATGCCAGAGGTGCAAGATTTTATGATTTCTCTGGTAATGGAAGTGGTTAATAAATATGACGTTGACGGAGTACAAGGAGATGATAGGTTGCCTGCATTGCCATCGGAAGGAGGGTATGATACATTTACAGTAAATCTTTACAAAGCGCAGCACAACGGTGCGTCGCCACCCGTAAACTCAAAAGATGTCGCTTGGGTAAATTGGAGAGCAAATATCTTAACAGAATTTTTAGGCAGGCTTTATAGTCAAGTAAAAGCTAAAAAGCCGAATATGATGGTTACCACTGCGCCAAGTGTGCATCCTTTTGCAAAAAATGAATATTTACAAGATTGGCCAACTTGGTTGGATAAAGGCTATACAGATTTGGTATTACCACAAGTTTATCGTTATGATTTTGCAGCATACAAGGCTACATTAGCGCAACAACTCACTTTTGTAAAATCAAAGGATAAAAACAAATTTTACCCTGGTATATTAATGCAAAATGCAGATTATAATCCTACAGAAAAATTTGTTATTGATATGATTAACGAAAACAGGGCTAACGGTATTGTTGGAGAGAGTTTCTGGTTTTTTGAAGGCGTTAAAAAATTTCCAGCTTATTTTGAAACGTACAATAAAAAATAAATTATAAAATTTTACTACCCTAAGCTTTTTTAATATCAAAATTGCTTAGGGTTTTTTGTTTCTATTGCTATGAAAAAAAGTATCTTAATTTTAGCCCTTTTTGCAATTAGTCAGTGCGTTTTTACAAGTTGTAAAGCCAATGAGAAAGCGATTAGAGGTGTTTGGGTTCCTGCGCCTCGATTTACTGATGTACTACACTCCTACAAAAACGTTCAGGATTTTGTTGAAAGTTTGGATGATCTAAATTTCAATGCTATTTTTTTGGTGTCGTATGCAGAAAACCAAACGATATACCCCAGTAAAGTGCTACAACAATATGCTGGGTTTAACAATCCAGAAGCAACAAACCTTTTAAATCCTTATTTATCAAATTATAGCACTCTGGTAAAAAGCCCAACTGGCGACCCCATAAAAGATTTGATCGAACTAGCGCACAAACGGAATATAAAGGTGTTTTTTTGGTACGAATACGGATTTATGGGCGATACCAAACCAATTACTTCAGACAATCCATTATTAGCAAACAACCCAGATTGGTTGGGCATCGCCAATGACGGAAGCCCGGCTGCATACAACAATAAAGATTTTTACTTTAACGCGTATGATCCTAAAGTACAAGATTATATGATCAAATTGATTGAAGAAGGAATAAAGCTTTACCCAGATGTGGATGGCATACAAGGTGATGACCGATTGCCCGCGATGCCTAAGAACTCTGGCTATGATGACTATACAGTTGCCAAGTATAAAGTAGAGCACAATGGCGAAGAGCCACCAAATGATTTTAATGATGAGAGCTGGGTAAGCTGGCGCATCAATATCTTGAACGATTTTGGCAAACGTTTTTACCAAGCCGCACATACGGCAAAGAATGATATTATAGTGAGTTTTGCGCCTAATCCCTACCCTTGGTGCAAAGAAAATTTAATGCAAGACTGGCCTACTTGGGTTGCTAACGGAACTTGTGATTTGCTGGCGGTACAATGCTATCGCTATAATGCGGAAGCTTATGAAAGTACAGTTTCTGAAGCGCTTAAACATGTTAAACGCAGCAATCCAAAGCAACTGTTTGCGCCAGGCATTATATTAATGGAAGGCGACGAAATTAAAATGAAGCCCGAACTTTTAAAAGAACAGATGGCCATCAACCGAAAATTAGGCATCAATAGCGAGATTTTCTTTTATAATGAGGCACTTAAAAACAAAGAAATACAGCAGGTTTTTAAAGAAGTTTATACCAACAAGGTTTCATTTCCAAATACTAACTAGGATTTATGGAAGGCAATGAGACAGCAAATCAACATCAACGTTTTCTATCACTTGATAGCTTGCGGGGATTAGCCATTTTATTAATGGTGCTTTCTGGAAGTATCGCTTTTGGGGGCGTTTTGCCCGCGTGGATGTATCACGCCCAAGTTCCTCCGCCAACACATACATTTAATCCTGCAGTTGCAGGCATTACCTGGGTCGATTTGGTGTTTCCTTTCTTTTTGTTTTCTATGGGTGCAGCCTTTCCTCTCGCACTAAACAAAAAAGTGGCTCAAAGAGGCGTTATTATTACTGGGTTAGAAGTTTTTAAGCGCTATGTCCTTCTAATTTTCTTCGCAATATTTATCTATCATGCAAGAGCTTGGGTAATGGCTTCGCCAGCTGGTCTTCTAGAAAACTTACTGTCTATTGGTTGTTTTTTGTTGCTTTTTGCAATGTTTGCAAAAACTACTTTTGAAAGCGATAGGTTTTCCATTATTCGACAGGTTCTTGGTTTTGTAATTGCGATAGCATTTTTGTTTTTATTTCCATTTAAGGATGGTGGTTTTAACCCAAATAAGAGCGATATTATTATTGTGGTACTCGCCAATATGGCTCTTTTTGGCGCAGTAATCTGGCTTTTTACTAAAGACAAGCCTTGGCTTAGGGTGGCGGTGTTACCGATAATTATGGGTATTTTTTTATCAGGAAAAGTTGCCGATAGTTGGACGAGTGCTGTTTTTAATTGGTCGCCTATTCCTTGGGCCTACACCTTTTATTATTTAAAATATCTTTTCATCATCATCCCTGGAACATTTGCCGGCGACTGGTTATTAAAAGCAAAACAGACTAATCTGACCTTGAAAGCAAACAAGAAAACATTGATAATAGCTGTTTTATGTGTTTTATTGGTTGTGCTAAACACTACCTTTTTATTTACCAGGCAAATTTCTACAAATCTAATTATCACGGTTTATACGGCCATAGTGGTATTGTTTTTGGCAAAAAGAACGCAGTTGCCCGTCGTTTATCAAAACTTTATTTATTTGGGGATTTTTCTTTTGATTACTGGGTTAGTTTTTGAACCCTATGAGGGAGGTATAAAAAAAGACCCATCTACTTACAGCTACTACTTTGTATGTGGCGGAATGGCGGTTTTGGTTTTATTTAGCTTTATGTTGTTTGAAGCTGGAGGCTATTTCAAATTGTTGTTCAAAGCATTGGCGCAAGTTGGCCAAAACCCCATGATAGCCTACACTGCGGGTAGTTTGTGCGTTTTGCCTTTACTTAAAATTTCCGAGTTTGAAAAAACCCTAAACCTTTTAAACAGCAGTGCTTGGGGAGGGTTTTTGAAGGGATTGATTTTTACGACGATTGTAGCTACGATTGCTTGGTTCTTTACCAAAAAACGCATATTTTGGAAAACCTGATTTGATCAATTTAACCGACTATCCTAAAAAATAAACGTATGATTTCTTTTATCACCGCTATTATAGTACTGGTTGTTGGATACTTTGTTTTATCAAAAATATCTGAACGCATTTTTGGTATCGATGAAAACCGTCCCACACCCGCAATCGCACAAGCAGATGGGATAGATTTTGTTGCCCTCCCTTTGTGGAAAATTTTTCTAATTCAGTTTTTGAACATTGCAGGTCTGGGGCCAATTTTTGGTGCAGTAGCTGGCGCAATGTGGGGGCCAGTTGCATTTTTGTGGATTGTATTTGGCAGTTTGTTTGCCGGTGGGGTGCATGATTATTTCTCGGGAATGCTTTCCGTAAAACACAAAGGCGAAAGCATTACCGAAATTTCTGGCTATTATTTGGGTAGTGGTGTTAAGCAGTTTATGCGAGTTTTTTCTGTCGTTTTGTTGATTATGGTGGGTACTGTATTTATTATGGGGCCAGCTAAATTACTAATTGGCATAAGCGATGGTTTTGGCGGAATCAACTTTTGGGTAGTGCTTATTTTTATCTATTACATCCTTTCCACCATTCTTCCTATTGATAAAATTATCGGTAAAATTTACCCAGTATTTGGTGTAGCATTGCTTTTTATGGCTTTTGGTATTTTTGTGATGATGTTCAAAAACGGAATTCAGGTGCCTGAGGTTACTTTTGCAAACCTAAAGAACTTTCACAGCAATCCGGATGAATTCCCAATATTTCCTTTTGTGTTCGTAACGATTGCCTGCGGTGCAATTTCAGGATTCCACGCCACACAATCGCCTTTGATGGCGAGGTGCATGACAAATGAAAAACAGGGTCGACCAGTATTTTTTGGAGCAATGGTTACAGAAGGAATTGTAGCCTTGATTTGGGCAGCAATAGGGATGTCGTTTTATAAAAGTGTTGGTGGTTTAAATGAGGTTATGGAAAGCCAAGGCGGGAACGCAGCTTTTGTGGTCAACGAAATTTCAAGTTCTTTACTCGGTAAAATAGGAGGGGTGCTTGCTTTATTAGGTGTTGTAGCCGCTCCAATTACTTCCGGCGATACCGCATTTAGAAGCGCAAGATTAATTATTGCCGATATTTTCAAACAAAATCAACGACCAATTCTCAATCGATTTTTAATAAGCCTGCCCCTTTTTGTGATTGCCTATTTGCTAACTCAGCTAGATTTTTCGATCATTTGGCGTTATTTCGCGTGGACAAATCAAACCCTAGCCACAGTAGTTTTATGGACAATTACCGCTTATCTCATAAAAGAGAATAAAAACTATTGGATTTCTTTAATTCCAGCTGTATTTATGACGGCAGTGGTTACGTCTTATTTGTTAATTGCCCCCGAAGGATTTAATTTGCCCAATATGATAGCTTATTTGGGAGGATTGGTAGCGTCAATAGCTTCCGTAATTTGGTTTGTGGTTACGAAGGTAAAGCGGAGGTAGTATTTTCACGGATGGTTGCGTATTGAATTTCAAAACGGAATTCATTGTCGACCATATTTTTACGATGCAATTTGCTGCTTCTCAAAAAAAGTGGTAATACTTAGTATTCTAAAATTAAGCTTTGGGCTGGTATTCCTAAAACGTTGTGAAGCTTCCTGATCATCGCCAAGCTCAACTTTCTTTTTCCGCTTAAAACTTCCGACTGTCTGCTTCTTGCACCTAAAATTTCTGAAAGTTCAGACACAGGTTTGCCCATTTGCTCTAATCTGAGTTTTATGGCCTCGATTGGCGAAGGTGCAGTAATCGGATAATACTCTTTTTCGTAATGCTCGATCAATAAAGTTAGTTACTCCAGCTCGTCAGATTCTTCACTACCTTCTTTAAGGTCAACTTGAATTAAGCCGTAAGCTTTAGACAAAGCATCCTCGTACTCGTCTTCAGTTTTAATAATTTTTAACATAATGAACCTCTTAATGGGGGTTGGCAATACGTGGTTTGTGTCCTTCTTTTACGAAACCCAATTAATCACTATCAAAGTTCTGTCTGTGATGCAAAACGGCAACAATCACAATTCTCCTAAATATTTCATCTATATAATAATGAACGCCAAAAGGAAAAATATGCAAGTGCCTTATTCTGATTTTTTTATACCGAACTTCACAATGAAACGGGTTGTTTTGTGATTTTATTACTGCAAGTTTTACTTGACCAACGAAACGCTCTGCTAGCTTGGTTTTTTAAAGGGCATACCAGTTCTTGGCTTCTCTAATATCTAGTTTAGCTTCGAGCGAGTAGGAGACTTTGTAAGTCATTAAATCCCATCAAATAAATCTTCTCCATCTAAAATCAATTCGGGATTAGCTTCAAGAGACGCCATTCTTTTGTCAAGTATCTTCTTTTGCCAATCGGGTAGTTCATTCGATACGGACACTACATCCGGATATACCGCCTTGATTTTTTCCCAATCTTCAATAGCTAATTGAACCGCTACTGCTTTACCTTTTCCGTCAGATACAAATTGAATATTCATGAAGTTTAAAATAATGGTTGATTAAAGATAATGATTTTATGCTAAAACTACGAAGACAACCGACTAATCAGCGCCGCACTCTGTTCCCGCCCTTTTTCCAACAACGGCTCAAAAAAAGTTTTGGCTTGCATAAAGTGAGATTTATAACCTTCCATATCTTTATAGTTGATTAATGAAGCCCATTCTCGCACCGCAGTGTGGAACTCCAAATCATCGCCTCTAATGCTTTTATCGTAAAGCGCAGTCTGTATGGTTTTTTCTAAAAGTTCATCGTTTTTAAACAGATACTCCACAATGCCCAACCTTAATTTAAACGGTGGTGTTTGGCACATCATGTTATCATACGGATTTATTTTGAGCTGATGCCAAGCATCAACCATCGCCAACAAACTGAGGTGCGAATTTGATTT
>JBBSTQ010000033.1:0-15172 GCA_038235745.1 Sphingobacteriales bacterium | reverse complement strand
CCGCCGGTGCCTATAATATGTGGTTTACGGGTTTTCTGGTAACGCTCCAAAGATTGGTCGTGGCGAGATTTATCTGGGTCAGGCATTAAATAAGAAATATTTCTCCCCATCACTTCCTCCGGCTCATAACCAAAAAGCCTGCAACCAGATGGATTAATAGACTCTATCAGTCCACGATCGTCAATGGTAATGATTCCGTCAATTGCATTATCTATAATGGCCGTTAATAAAGCTCGCTTTTCCATAGGTGTTAAAATTAGCAGAAATTAATACAAATCTTAGAAGTATTTACACGCATTACTTGATAGAAACCAATTTATGAACTGACTTTCGTCATATTTTTTTTAGTCTAAAAACCCTTATTTCGTGTTAAAAAAATTTACTATGAGCCATACTTTTCATATTCCAGTTTTAGGTTTAGGATACACCGTTGATACCCCCGTTAAAGTTGCGCCTTATGGCATTTCTTCTGTTGCTTCAATAGTTGATGATATTGCTATTGAGCGAATTAGGGAGTTTTATTACGATAAAATTGGTAAACCTTACCAAGAAATTGGCGCAAAGGAAGATGACGCAAGAGCGAGGAGAATCACTGCTTATTTAAACATGATGCAGGATTTAATTGACCTGGAGTTTGATGAAATTAAAACGTCTGGTTTTACCGGAAATAGTAAGTTAGATACCTATTTTACGCTGTTACCTGCTGATAGTGTACTCGCTCAAAAATATCAACAGATGCTTTCTGAAACGGTCCCTACGAAGAAACAAGAGCTGCAAACGTTACTGATCAATAAAATGACCAAAGGCGCAATTGATGTCAACATTATGGCCAAGGTTGATAAAATGAATGTGGATGACAAAGGCGAGATAAAAGAAGAGATTTACAGCGATGCTTTGGCGGCATTAAGGGGATTTGCCAACAGCAGATTAGCATCATCAGTTGTGCTTTCTGCCGGAATGAACCCTCGTTTATACGGCTACTTAGATAGCTTTCCTGATTTTTTACCTGATGAAAACCATCAATTAAGAAAAAAAGTAATATTAAAAGTGAGCGATTTTAGATCGGCATTTATACAAGCTAAATTTTTAGCTAAAAAGGGAATATGGATTTCTGAGTTTAGGATAGAGTCTGGCTTAAACTGTGGTGGGCATGCGTTTGCTACAGAAGGTTTTTTGCTTGGGCCAATATTAGAAGAGTTTAAACAGAAAAGATCAGAAATGATTATAGAGCTTTTCGATTTATACCAGAAAGCACTAGTTGCTAAAGAAATCAAAATTGAAACCCCGCCGGCATTAAAAATTTGTGTGCAAGGCGGAATTGGCACTGCGGCTGAAAATAAATTTTTGATGCAATATTACCAATTAGATGCAACAGGTTGGGGCAGTCCGTTTTTGTTAGTGCCAAACGTTACCGCTGTTGACGATGTTACTCTGGAGGATTTAACATTAGCGACGGAAGAAAATTTTTACATAAGCGGTTCCTCGCCGTTAGGCATCCCGTTTAATAGTTTTAACAAAAGTGGCGCAGAAAAACAGCGTTTGCAAAGAATTGCAGAAGGCAGGCCAGGTAGCCCTTGTACTAAAAAGTTTTTGGTTTCGAATACAGAGTTTACCAAAGAGCCTATTTGTACGGCATCCAGAAAATACCAGAGCTTGAAAATAAAAGAGCTTAAATCACAAGAACTGAGCGAAGAAGCTTATCAACAAAAATTTGACTCCGTAACAGAAAAAATTTGTTTGTGCGAAGGCTTGATGAATTCTTATTACATCAAAAACAGAATGTTACACCCAAAAGAAAATAAAGCCGTTGCAATTTGCCCCGGACCAAATATTGCTTTTTTTAAAGGTCCATATAGTTTAGAGCAAATGGTAAATCATATTTATGGTAAAACAAACCTTTTAGAAGGTGTTAAAAGACCGCACATGTTTATTAACGAGTTGAAACTTTATATTGAATATTTACGAAAAGATATAGAGACCAACTTACAACAAATGAATGCTAAAAAGGAAAAAAGTCTGAATAATTTTGTGAACCAGTTGCAGAACGGTATCGACTATTATAGAGATTTAGCAGCTGACTTTTTGAAATTGAACACCATTTCTAAAGAAGATTTTTATAATAATCTGAAAGAGTTTGAAGCCAAGTTGATGGAAATTAAGATTGGACTGGTGGTATTATAATTTTGAATGAGTGAAGGATAGAATGAATGAATACCAATTAATTTTGAATGACCGAAGGAGAGAATGAGTGAATAACAATGAATTTTGAATGAGTGAAGGATAGAATGAATGAATAACAATTAATTTTGAATGACCGAAGGAGAAAATGAGTGAATAACAATGAATTTTGAATGAGTGAAGGAGAGAATGAGTGAATGCTTTTTGAAAGGAATTTTAATGGATAAAAAATGCGTTCATTAATAATTAGGCTTGCTGATGTATGGATATAATGGATTTCCGAAACATGAGTCTTATTCTATCACTCAAAATTCTATCATTCTGCATTAATCTACTCTATCATTCAAAATTCTATCATTCTATCATTAATCTATTCTATCATTCAAAATTCTATCATTAATCTACTCTATCATTCAAAATTCTATCATTCTATCATTGACTATTGGGCAATTGGAATTTTATGCACTTTAGCAGTTTCTATATAAAGCTTCACTTGGTTAACGCAAGCTTCGAGATTTTCTTTAATCTCATGTTCCCAAAAACGCATCACTGTAAATCCTAAAGTTTCTAAAGTTTCTTTATTTTGCCGATCACGTTGCATGTTGCGTTCAATTTTTGGTAGCCAAAAGTCGCGGTTACTTTTGATTCGCTTTTTTTGCATATCCCATTGGTAACCATGCCAAAAGCCTCCGTCAACAAAAATTGCCAATCTGTATTTTTTTATCACGATGTCTGGCGTACCGGGGTAACCTTTAACATGGGTGCGGTAACGGATGCTCTCTTTCCACAACGCTCGCCTAAAAACCATTTCGGGTTTGCTGTTTTTAGCCCGAATCTTGCTCATGGTTTTGCTGCGTTGCTTTGTGGTATAAAAACCCTCTGCTTCAGCAAAGCGTGGCACTTTGATAGTTTCGTAAGGATCTTTATAGGCTTTGCTGCTCATCAAATAAATAACAGATTTTTGTAACATTTGTTGCCAATAAAACCAAGCCATAAAATAAAAGTTTAAACATCTTTATAATTGCTTTTCAATTATTGGCTATGGAGTTAGGTATAGGAATGTTTGGCGATGTGCAACAGAGTTGGCGCATCAAGAGGATGGCAACCTTACCAAAAAAACAAGTTTACTTACCGCAGATGCACATAAGGTGCATCAATTGTTGGCGATGCCAATGAAGCAATTGACAAAATTTACAAACGGAAGAACTTTTTGGATTACCCCGTTTTTCGGCTCACATGGGCATTGGCGCACCATCGCACAAAGAGATGATGAAACCCATCGAGATATTTAGAAGTAAGATTGCGCCGAAAGTACGCGAGGCTTTAAAAATGAAAGCTTAACTTCAACCTTTTGGACCAAATGATTGATTACTTATTTGCCACCAGCTTTACAGGTACGATTTTTGAAAATCCTTAACTATGAAAACTATTTTTAAGTTACTCAACAAAATCAATAAAGCAGTTTTGCCAAGCTTGTATAAAAAAGATTTAACCAAGCTAACCAAAACACAAAAGCTAATTACAGGCTACCGTTATTGGGTTTTAACCAATAGTTTGGGATAAGAAAAAGGAATCAAACTGAGTTAAACACACTATCAAGCTTAACCAACGAACAACCTAACCAACGAACAACCTAACAACCTAACCAGCTAAAAACCTAACCAACGAACAAACTAAAAAACTGACCACCTACTCCCCAACAACCTCCTCAAGACTAAAATTCCCCCCAAATGATAAGCGGTATGGTCTGCTAAGGTCAAGGCTTCTTGCAATATAAGACTGTCCATCTCCCCAATTTAAAGGCTCTAAAATATCAGACGAATTTTCAATCAATTCTATGAATGCCTGCCTGTCTTTTTCATAAATTCTAACACTGTTACTCCACTCTTGTTCTCTCAGCTCAGTGTGTTTTGCTACCCAATAACCTTTTGGCCATGCCGGCGACTGATGATCGGCACTTTTGGAGAACTCTAAAATATCTTATTGAGCAATGCGCAAATGTTCCACCAAATCCCAGATAGAATAAGGTACGTTTTCAACATATTTTCCTAAATCACTCAGTGGAATATCGTCTATCGAAGCGGCAAAATCAGCATGAGCGTTGCCGCCCTTTAATATTTAATAATGTTATGTTTTAAATTTGAGTTTGTCGTTGTACTCTAATTTGCTTTAACAATAAGGTCTTGATAAAGAAAGAGTTTTTGTTCATCAATTGCTAAAAGGTAGTCTCAATTAAACTGATTTGGTTCTCAGTCTGTCTCCAATTACTTCAACAACACAATCATTCAATTTACTGTCAATTTTAATTTGGCAAGCAAATTCTGCCTCATTGTGTAATGAAAAACTATCGTTTGATCGCAACACGCAACACAAACAAGTAACGCAACGCCCCATTCCGCCACATTCGCCAAAAAAATCTAAATTTAACTTATTTATAAGCAGCTCTCGCAAGTCTTTAAACTGATTGGGCATGGTTCCCACTTCAGCTTTTTGTTGCTGATACCGTAGAATAAATTTTATATGATTTTTTGAGTTCAATTTGTTGAATGATACCCCACATAATACTAATAAATATATTATTCATGACTAAATGTTTTTTATTCACAATAATTGACCTTTAAAGACTATTAAAAATTTCTTTAGGGATATTATCAAAATGTCACATCCCTTAATTTTTGTTAAATTTGTGATGTTAAAAAGCAAGAGCTCCAAAAATTTGTATTTACCACTGGTTCTATTTCTAAAAAAAAATTATAGCACAATCATAGCTTCGCTGTTGGTTGTTGTTATTCTGGGGCTAAGTTTAGGCCAAAGTTATTTACTGTTTCACACCATTATTGAACTATTGTCAATTGTGGTTGCGTTTACCGTGTTTGTAATTACTTGGAATGCTAAAAAAATACTTCAAAATCAATATCTATATTTTGTCGGGATAGCTTATCTTTTTATTGGCGCACTTGACTTGCTACACACGTTGACCTTTAACGGGATGAATGTGATTGCCCAGGGAGCGCATTTTTATGGTAATCAATTTTGGGTGGCGACTCGGTTACTGGAAGCCGCAACGCTAGTTTTGGGATTTTTCTTCTTAAACCGCAAAAAAAAGCTAAATGCTGATTTAATATTTGTTAGCTATTTTGTTATTAGCGTATTGATTGTGCTGTCAATACTTTATTGGCGTATTTTTCCAATCTGCTTCGTAGAAGGCGAAGGTCAAACTGAATTCAAAATCATAGCAGAATATGTAATTATTGGCATTTTAGGCTTAGCGGGCTATTTTTTGTTCATCCGGAAAAAGTTCTTTGATCCTTTTGCTTACAAGCTGCTCGCTTTTTCTTTGATATTCACTGTATTAAGTGAGTTTTCTTTTACGCTGTACGTGGATAATCATGGAATTCTCAACGCAATCGGGCATCTTTTCAAACTTATTTCGTTTTACCTGATTTATAAAGCAAACATAGAAACTGGGTTTACTAAACCAACCACGCTCCTATTTAATGAAATTAATGAGAGTGAAGTCCGCTACCGTACTTTGGCTAATAATTTACCAGTATTGCTGTTTCGTTTTGATCAAGACTTCAACTGCTCTTACAACAACTTGTCTGCTGAAATAAAGCAGAATAATGAATTCACAAACAACTTGCAAACAGCAATTAAAGTCGCCTTATTAAAGTTAAAAAACACAAAACAGGCACTCAAAGAAAGCATTGTGCTGTTTAATGGAACAGAGAAGCAGACCTTTTCTTTAGATTTGATTATTGAGAACCAAGATGCGCAGGCACCCACTTTTTTAGTTTTATGTCAAGATATTACCTCCTTAAAACTTGCTGAAGAACGTTTGCAGGAACTGAATGCTACAAAAGATAAGCTGTTTTCCATCATCGGCCACGACTTAAAGAATCCGTTCACTACAATTTTAGCATCTAGCGAACTCATTTATAAAGCTGCTCCTAAACTAGGCGTAGAGAAAGTCCAAAGTTTAGCTTTACGAAGTAACGAAGCTGCCAAAAGTGCTTATTCTTTATTGGAGAATCTTCTAAATTGGGCCATGGCACAAACGGGAGTTTTAAACGCTAAACCTGAGGAAATTTATATTGAATCTCTTTTGAACCGTTTGGTAAAAAGCATGCTTCCCACGGCATCTTTAAAAAAAATAGCAATCAATATTAAATCGCACCCGAGCCATACTTGCTTTGCCGATTTAAACATGACGGAAACTATTTTAAGAAACTTACTTTCTAACGCAATCAAGTTCAGCCACCAAGGCTCTCGCATTGATATCATGGTAATCGAAGAAAAAAATGAAATGAGGTTCTCTGTTAGTGATCAAGGCGTTGGTATTGATGAGGATACTTTAAAAATCTTACTTACCAATGAACAGAGATTGACTAAAGATGGCACTTTTAACGAAAAAGGGACGGGATTGGGCTTACAGCTTTGCAAAGACTTTATTCGTTTGAATAACGGAAAATTCAACGTCGATAGCAAACTTGGCGAAGGAACCGTTTTTGAATTTTGGATGCCAAAAGCAAATTAGACGTCGAATTTACCCGATGGATAATTGACGTTTATCACAGACAAAAAGCTTACCGTTACTTACCTTTTTTTCCAAACCGAATTACCCCCCTCATTCCATGCAATATTTAGCGTTTTTAATAGATAACTTTTAGAAACGATATTTCCCTATATTTAGCTAAAAAAAAGTATGAGAAATATCGTAGTTCTATTTGTTACCGCAGGCTTGCTAAGTGCTTGTTCCGTGAATGAGTTTTTGTTGCCTGCAAATATTGCTACTAACATGAAGTATATGCCAAAACCTTATAGTGCTGATTCTGTTCCGTCGAAAATATATATTCAAGGCCATTATCAAGCTTTCGATGGCTCAACGGCTGATGAGTATGCTACTACAGAAGCATTTGAACTTTCCATTTCTCGAGCGCATCAATTGAAGGAAATCCAGTTTGCGTACGGTGCTTCTGTGACCACAGGCAGTGCCTCTTACAATGTTTATAACCCAGGTGGTAAAGTTCTTAATTCAGCTAAAAAAGGTTTCGGCAGTTTTCTTTTACAAGGCTCAATTAATGGCGTAACACGATTTGGAAATGCAGAATTCCGTTACCTTTCTTTAGATTTAGGATATTCTAAGGAGTTTGGAGAATACCCAGCAAGCAGAAAAACACTAGCGGGCGACAAATATTATACGACACTCACAAACACCTCTTTTGGTACGGTAGGATTAGGCTCAGAAATTTGCTTAACCGGCGGCATAATTAATCTTACATTCAAGTTGGGCGCAGCGCAAAACATCGGTAAGTTTTTGTATGTGCAAGAAACCGGCGCCTACCTTCAAAATAAAGTATTTCCATACATCGCAATCCACACTTCTTACAAAGGTTTTATCGGCACTTTTGAAGGAAGCAACAATACACTTAGAATTGGCTTAGGATACGGTTTTTAAGCGACAATGGAGACGTAAGATTTGAGATTGTAGATTTGAGAAAATGCGTTAACGGCTTAGTATTTGATAGATTTGTGCTTAATACATCAAAGGGTTGGTTACTTCATAGTGGTTGTTGAAAGTAAATCCTAAAACAATCTCATGCGAACCTCTGGATACCGTATTTAAGTTGGAAGTTGTAAAATCGTAAGCATAACTTACGTTTACAAGTGAGCTGATATTAAAACCCAACATTGCCGAAAATGAATCATTTCGTCGGTAGTTTCCACCTATCCAAGCGTTGTTTCTGAAAGCTATTTTTGTATTTAAATCTACTGTTAAAGCTGTGGGTTTTACATATTTTAGCATAGCCGATGGAATTACGGTAATATCATCGCTCAACCAAAACCGGTAGCCTGAAGTCACAAAAATATGCGGAACTGTTTTGCCTGTGTTAGGATTTGAACCGTCAGAAAAATCAATTGATTGTGGCAACAATTGCTGAACAGATGCTCCAAAAAAGTACTGAACGGAATACAACCAAACCCCAAAATTTACATCTGGCCTAATGGAATTTGCTGTTCCTCTGTTAATAATTGCGACATCATTTGGGTCTTCCAATTTGATATCTGCTGTGTTTAAACTGTATCTGCTTGCTCCCAAACCTATCCCAACGGCCAAATTTAACTTTGGTGCCAAACCTAAATGATAAGCATACGTAAGGTTTACAGTTGTATTGCTTAACGGGCCAGCCTGATCTGAAACTGCCATTATACCGATGCCATGGTGTGGTGCAGAAGCCATATAAGTTGATTTATAACTTATACCCAACGGGTTTTCGCCTACCATATCAAAAGAAGTAGGGCTATTCCAATCGTCGGTGTTACCTAAAGGCATGTGCGCTGTGATGTAGTTGGTCTGCGGAGCGTTTTCTAAACCGACCCATTGTTGCCTAGTAGCTGCTTTAACGTCAATATATTGCTCAATACCTGTTAAAGCGGGATTTATGATGTAGTTATTTAAAATATATTGGGTGTACTGCGGTTTTTGCTGTGCATTGGAGTTGTAGCTAAAAAATATGAATGACAACGCGATGGAGCATCGCACCAATGCAAAAAAACCAACTTTATATTTTAAACAATTAACCAACACCATCTCTATTTTACCAACAACAACGACCCACTGTATTTCAACTCCCCGTTTTTAGCGGTTATAATGTAGTAATACATCCCCTCCGGCAGGTACTGGTTATTCACTTTACCATCCCAAGCTAAGTATTTTGTGGAAGAAAAAACTTCTTTTCCGTATCTATTAAACACTTTTATCGTACTGTTTGGGTAGCTATCCAAGTATTTGATATTCCAAGTATCGTTAACACCATCGCCGTTTGGCGTAAAAGTATTCGGTATTTCGGGGAATTGCAAAACCTGTACAGCCACTTCATCTGCCAGCACACAACCCTCATCACTGCTTACCATTAGCGTGTAAACAATATCTTTTGTAGGCGATGCTACAGGGTTGAGTATATCGTCCCTATCCAAATCATTTGAAGGCGACCATTTATAAACCAAATTTTTACCTGTCGCTGTGGCGTTCAGTATCACTTCTCCACCTGTTAAAATAATTTTATCGGTTCCAGCATCAACCGTTGGCGTTGCAAAAACCGAAATGTTTTGTGTTTTAAAGTCCGAGCAACCATTATCGCCATTGAAAGTATAAGTTATGGTGTGTTTACCGACTCCTGCTTTTGCGGGAGAAAATGTACCATCTCCGTCTGTTATGCCTGCTCCCGTGTAAATGCCTGAGCCACTAAAACCTGTAGTTTCAGAAGCTTGAGTGATTTTGAAGGGCGGTACTTCTGCGCAAACATCTTTTAAAGCGTCAAAAACTACCGTTGGCACTGCTTTGAGGGCAATTATATCGGTAGTTTCTTTAACACAGTCTCCGCTTCCGGTCACTATCATGCGCACTTTCTTTGATAGCGTAGCGGGAGAACTAAATTTCGGGTAAGTGAACTGATAGGTCTTGGCTGTTCCCGATCTTGATGCTGGGCTGTCATCAACCAAATCCGGATTGCTCGGGTTGTTGTCCATGTCAAAAAACCATTCAATCTTTTTGATGGTTCCAAATGCTATTGTTACATTATCAGTAAAAGTAACAGGCTGATTGCTGCATAAACCATTAGGGTTTGACACGCTAAATGCTGGTTCTGGGATAGCACCAGTTACTGTAAACGGTAAAATTGCAGTATTTACACACCCATTTGGTGCGGTAACGGTCAAAGTTATTTGATAGGTACCAGATGCCCCGAATTTATAAACTGGATTTTCACTGGTAGATGCACCAGTCCCATCGCCGAAATCCCATAGGTAGGTTAGTCCTGTTTTGCTGCCAACGAAGGTTGATTGATTTATAAAAGCAGCTTCTCCGTTTGGCAAACAACCATCTGGCAAAGTAAATTCAACTTTTGGGATGGCTTTTAATGTTATCAGCTTTGATAGTGAATCTACGCAAAGTGTTCCAGAATATGCTCGCATTCGCACAATAACGTCCTTAGTTGCAGGTGTAAAAAAAGATGGGTAAGTGTGTTTATATAATTTTGTAGAAACCAATCTTTCTGCGCTACTTGCTGGATTGTTATCCGTAGTATCTACACTGCCAGTTGCCGAAACATCATAAATCCATTCTATTTTAGTGACTTCCCCAAAATCAACACTCGCTCTGTCCTCAAAAACCACTTCTTGATCGCTACATAATTTAGTGTCGTTTTGTACCGTGAACATGGCTTTTGGAATGCTTCCGTTTACGGTAAACGCTTTGGGTAGTGTTGTTACGCAACCGTTGCCACTGGTTACTTCTAAGGTTACTTGATAAACAGCCGCTTCAGTGTAAACATGACTCGGATTTTTTTGAGTAGATGTATTATTGGCAGCAGTTGATTTAATGTCGCCGAAATTCCAAACGTAAGTCATTACCGACCCATCAGCAATCGTAGAAGTATTGGTAAAAGTAGCAGAAGCATCGCTTAAGCAAATATCAGGAGTTTCAAAACTGGCGACAGGTAGCGGGTTTATTTTAATTTGCTGCGTAATTAAAGTTTCGCAGCCTAAGTCTGTGGTTAATTTAAGGGTAACATCGTAAGTTTTTACCTCGGAAAAGGAATGAGTTGGATTTTGGTCTGTTGATGTGTTTGAGCTTGATGAAGGGTCTCCAAAATTCCACTCCCATTTGATAATTCCTCCTTCCTCAGGAGTAGATAAATCGTTAAATTGAATACTTTGATTAGCACATGTGAATGGTTGCTGAGAAAATTTAGCTATCGGAGATTTAGCCACATGAACAACCTGCGCATTAGTAACTGAAGAAACACACCCAGTTTCCGTAACCACGTAAAGTGTCACGTTGTAATCGCCTGGCTCACTGTAAACGTGAGTGAATGGCACTGCTGTAGTTTTCTCTACCGTCGAACCGTCGCCAAAATCCCAAAACCATTTTTCAATATTCTTCCCGTTTCCTAAACTCGAATCTGTAAAAGTGACCGACTCTCCTTTACAAGTTTGTTGCTTATCGAAACTAAATACAGCACTTGGTAAGTTAAAAACATCAAATTCGCTGACTACATCTTCATTGGGGTCACAACTTGTAGGAGCTGGATTTATTACTGTGGCTTTAAAAATATAATTACCAGCCAGCTGTAAATCTGTGCCGGCTATCTGGTAATCATAGTAGTAAGATATTTTACCATCAACTGTTTCTGGCGTGGGTATTGGATTTGAGATTGTTTCAGTTTTTGCTCCATTGTTAAAGTCCCAAATAATTTGACTGGTTCTGTAGGGTAGTTTTAGCTTAATATTATAATCCTCTCCTACACATAAAGAATTGGCCTGTGTTATTTCTCCAGCGGGAAACAGTTCAATTCCTGCGTTTAAGTTTTTTAAATCGGCACCAGCTAAGTAAGCATATGATTCTACATTGCCATATCCGTAGGCTACCGCAACAAAGCCATTCTCGCACTGAATTCTGTGGGCCGGATTTACCGAAGATGATGAAGTAACGTCAATAGTGACATAGCTATAAGTTCCGTCAATCGATTGAAAATTCGAGGTTGGTGCGCTTCCGTCTACTTTTAACGTTGGTAAATCTGCAGTTTTGAGGATAATATTGAGATAGTGTTTGGTTATATTAGTTGGCGCTGAGTACGTACTTATCGCCGAATAAACCGTTATATCCTTGAGTGTTTGCTCAATAGGGTTAAGAATGGTCATCTCGGGATCTCCGGGGTAAATTGGCGCAGGCGTGGGATTACCACTCGGATTGTTGGGGTTACAAGCCTGAGTAACCTGAAATTGAGTCACTGAAATGGGCGCATCAGCTTTAATAACTGTTGTAACTTGCGCACCTATCGTAATTAAATCGCCTGCTGAATATGGATTATTCAAAACAACCCCCAACGCATTTGTGGTAGATCCATTCACCGTAACGACTGTGTTATTTTTTGCGACTTGGATTCGGAGAATATCTGAAGAGCCATTTTGTGCGTTATAAAATGGTGCCGTTACAAAGTTTTGACCCCAAGCAGAAACAGGAAATAATTGCTGATATAATGGATCACCGGACCCCGCACTCTTTGAATTTCCGGGCTCGCAGAACGCAACGAACGTACTTCCCGAGAAAACAGCTAACGGCTTACACCCTCCAACTGTCACAATTTTAGAACCTGTTAAATCAGTCGTAGACTTGTATTGATAAACGTCACCCTTATTCAACGTAATTTGAAAAATATCATCAGCAAGCTTAGTATTACCTAAACTATTTGCAGTCGGTTTTATTTCTACAAGTGTGTTATTTTCAATACCTACAATAGAAAACTCAGACACTGCTTCTCTACCACCGCTCGTCTTTTGAACGTAAGAAATACTATAATATTCATTACCTAATGCTTTAACAGGCAAAATTAAAGAAGAGGCTGACCTTGCGCTAAAAGAAAGATGGCAGTAAACAATGATGTCCACATCGGACGTAACATGAATACCAGCGTTAGGCTTGATGGCATCGGAGCCAGAAATGTAAGCGTTAGTGTAAATATTTGGATCCACTAAAACTGGAACTGTTTGACCCGCAATTACATTTACTGTAGGCAAAGACTGGCCACCAGCAACTATATTTACGACCGCATTATCATTACTTGTAATAAATAGTGTTAACCGAGAGTTTAAATCATCAGAAACACTCTGATACGCCACCCAAAAATCCTTCCCCTTATTAGAAGTGCCTTGCCCAAAAACATTTAAGCAACTAATTAAAAAAACGAAAGTGATAACTGCCTTTTGGCAAATTTTAAACATGGTGTGTCTAATCAGCAAAATATGACTAAAAAAACGCTAGTTGGTTTAATATGAAAGCCATTTTTTTTATGTTAAAAAAAGCCCCAGCTAAACAAGCTAGCGCCTCAACATCCAATTTTTATTGAACTATTTCAGTCTTGTCCAAACGTCGGTACGGCCAATCAATGAAATGCCAATATATCCCCTTACACTAAGTTTATCTTTACCTTTTAAGGTCATGGTACAGCTATAGGTTTTTCCTGTTTTTGGATCGTAGATGGAGCCGTCTTCCCAATCGCCATCATTAAAATTAAATCCACTCAACATCGGCAAACCTAATAAGGCTCTTTTACGTAAGCTTGCATCAGGGTTATTAACATCTGTTTTTCCATTCCCTTGTTCATCGTTAGGGTTTTTAAGCCAAACTAATTTACCGCTATATTTATTACCCGTTTTGGAGATTTGGATATGCGCCTCGCCACTGCTATTTAGCCACTTGCCTACCACTACATCTGCAGATTGAGCAAAAACTGCCGCCGTGGCGAAAAACAGCGCCATTAAAATGATTGTCCTTTTCATGTTCTTTAGAATTTGGTATGTATAATTTGGTTATCGAAAATAATACATTATTTTGTCAATAACGATAAGTTAGCAACTAAACTTCTTAATTGGTCAGAATAACTTGTTGAACAGTTGTTAATTTGCAAATAAAATCTTTTTGTAGCACTAACGAAAAAAAGTCAAAAAAAAAGATGACTACCAAACTTAATATTAGATTGTTATGATGTAACTCAAAGTATTTCATGCAAAACGCCTTACCAGCGATTTGCAAAATGAAGATGCCATGCCTTGATGAATGAAGAGATCAACATTTCGATGGCGGACTGGGTAAGAAAATAACAAATTACCAAATACGGGCTGGTTAACAGTCAGCTTAGTGCAACCCCTGAGGTAAATATGCTTGGACAAATTTTCGCAAGAACATTGATATTATCTGCACATGTATCTTACGAACGGGAGTGAAAAGATTAAGGTACTACGCTGTTTTTTGGTTAGGAGCGCACTAAAACAGTTCTAAACTGTTATAATCTTTCACAAATTTAATTACGTTATCTGTAACCGTAAACTCGTTTGGAGTGTGCAATGTGGTTAATGCAACTGCTTGCATTCCTGCATTTTTTGCTGCCTCCACTCCTTTCGGTGCATCCTCAAAAACTAAACATTTGCCGTATTCAGTACCTAAAATATCAGCTCCTTTGGTAAAAGTTTCTGGATCGGGCTTGCTAAACACCACATCATCTGCGCTAACCACCACAGGAAAATATTTCCTTAAATTGAGATTATCCAAAATAAAATCGATATTGAAAGGGATAGCAGCAGAACCGATGGCCATCTTTATTCCTGCTTGATGCGCTTTCTCTAAAAAATCGCCCAAACCGGTAATCAATTTAATGTGTGGCTTAAAAGCCGATTGATACCTGCGTTCTTTCTCCATAGAAAAATCATCCATCTGCTGTTGGGTAAAATGCCCTTTTCCAAAAACACGCTCTAACAACTCCTGATTTTTACCGTACATCTGCAACACCGTTTCATCGTAAGTAATGGTTGATTTTAAATCATTTGTCAATATATCATACCACGCCCTAGCGTGGAAGTGCATATCATCTATTATGGTGCCGTTAAGATCGAAAAGATAGGCTTCAAATTTTGTGTTCATGTGGCAAAAATAGCAATCCTAATATTAAGCGAAGGTAAATTTATTTTGATGCGGGATATTAAACGGAAAATCCTATTTTTGCAACCCGTTAGATCGCCGCGGTATTTAAGAGTGATTCTCTTTTTCAAGTTATCCGATAGCTATCGGAGGAGAAATCTCACAAGCAAAGTCGGCATAAACTGTGCGGCACCTATTTGTGAGATGTTTCACGATCGTTCAACATGACGACGAGGAACACAGGGCGAGGAAACTGGAAAAGTATATTTAACACTATTTAAAAAAAATTAAAAAACCGGAGAGGTGTCTGAGTGGTCGAAAGAGCCAGCCTGGAAAGCTGGTATACTGGCAACGGTATCGTGGGTTCGAATCCCACCTTCTCCGCTGATTAAAATTAAAAAACGCCTTTAGTGATAATCTAAGGGCGTTTTTCGTTAGTGATATTTCTTAGGGGGTATCAAAAGGGGTACTAATCAAATAGCTTTGTGGTTTCATCAAAGAACTTAGCCAATAGTAGGG
>JBBSTQ010000032.1:0-15249 GCA_038235745.1 Sphingobacteriales bacterium | reverse complement strand
TATTCAAATAAGCACCCACAATTTTACTAGAAACTAATTCGCCGATAGAAACAATTTGGTCGTAAATGAAATTGTATTCGTCGACAGGCTCATCTTCAATAATCCAATCAATCTCCACAAAAGTATTGCTGACTTCATCAAAAACTGGATTTTTGTCTTCAAAAAGCTGATGAAGAATCTCGAAATGATAATTCTTTATTTCTTCAAAAACCTCATGCGTATCATCTTGCTGATTAAAATAACTTTCTGCCAGCTTTTCTAAGGCGTTGGTGGTTTTGCCCATTGCAGAAACCACAATCAACAAAGGCTGTTGTTGGTAAAGCTTTAAAATTTCTCCTAAATTTCTGATTGCGGTAGCATCTTTAACGGATGCACCTCCAAATTTGAATACCTGCATTGTTAGTTAACGTATTTTGAGATGAAGCTGTTTGGTTTGATTAATTCTTTTATCTTAGAATATGGAATCAGCAAATCGGTAATTCCCTCGGCGTAAGATTTAATTTCGTACGGATTGTAAGTGAACAACAAACCTTTATGCGTGATGGCGAAATTTTCATTGATGGTAAATATCTGATTTTCAAAGAAGTAATGCTCTAAAGACTCAGAAGCGGTTAAACCTTCGTCTTTTCTAAATATTTCTTCAGCAATATTCGTTAACCGATTACTGTAATTATCAACTAATAAGTCTTTTAAAGTCAGCTCTTTACTGCCTTTTATGTCCATATTGTAGTAAATAATGCTTTCTAAGCCATGCGCACCGCCGGTATAGATGTAGGATTCGCTCCTGAGCACCACTAAGTTGGTGTCTTGTGAAATAACTAGAATGTCGTTATCTGAACTGTAGCCTGCAGGACTATCAGGGATTTCTTTTGAGAACTCAAAGTACTCTTTGAAAAAAAATTCCGCCGCTTTTTCAATATTGTAAGCTTTGTTCCCGGTCCAAGGTTCTGCAGAAACAATAGCTGATATTTTGTTGTTTAAAAACTTGTGAACTGCACCAAATTTTGGGTAGGATGCTCGCATATAGGCATACTTGCTACTATCTACAGGGTTTGTATTGCGTTTAGTTTCTCTATAAAATTTCACAATTTGGTAAGGTAAACTATCTTTAAATATAGGTTTGTCGCTGGTGCTTTTTATAAGATTTTCTATTCTATCTCCAGACGCCGAAAATAAGCTCATTTCTGTATTTTGAGCATCTTTATTATAACTACAGGCAAACAAGCTCAATGAAATAGTAATTAGGGCGATATTCCTTCTCATTTTATTTTTTAGTTTGCTCGTAAGACAATGATGCATTGATCCAACCTTCTTCTAAACTAGCGTTATATTTATTGTAAAAACTAATTGCTGGCTGGTTCCAATCTAAAACCTGCCAAACCATGCCTTTATAATTTTGCGTTTTTGTTTCTTCAATCACTCGTTCAAATAATAATTTACCAATTCCTTGTCCACGCATTTTTTCGGTCACAATAAAATCCTCTAAATACAAACGCCGTCCTTTCCAAGTAGAATATCTGATGTAATACAAAGCAAAACCTTCTATTTTACCATCACAAACGGCTACAAAAGCTTTCCAAACTGAATCTTTGCCAAAACCTGCTTCTATAAATTCGGCTAAAGTAACAGTGACCTCTTCTGGCGCTTTTTCATACAAAGCCAACTCGTGAATCAACTCTAGTATTCTTTCGCAATCGTCCTGCGTGGCAAATCTTATTTCTGTATTCATGATTTAATTTTGAATGATGGGGTTATTAATTTTGAATGATAGAGGGAATGAATGATAGAATAACTGATAATTCTAAATAATTAATTTTGAATGACAGAAAGAGTGAATGTTTTAATTTTGAATGATTGAAGGAGTGAATAATTTAATGTTGAATGACAGAATGAGTGAATGATAGAATAACTGATAATTTTAAATAAAAAAAGATGTAAACAGCTAATAAAAATGGATATTCCTAACAACCTAATCCCGACTTCCAAAAATATCACTACCAATCCTTACCAAAGTAGAGCCTTGTTCAATCGCTATTTTATAATCGGCAGACATGCCCATTGAAAGTTCATTAAAGCTATCCTCGTTTTTAAAATAGCTTATTTTGATGCCTTTAAATAATATGCTTAGCTCGTAAAACTCTTCTTTAATTTGATTTGGGTTTTCGGTATTCGTGGCAATCCCCATCAATCCAACAATTCTTACGTTCTTTAACTCGGTAAATTCCTGACTTTCTAACAGTTCAATGGCTTCATCATAGCCCAACCCAAATTTAGTCTCCTCATCTGCTATATAAATCTGTAACAAACAATCAATTACACGGTCGTTTTTAAGCGCCTGTTTGTTAATTTCGATAAGCAACTTCAAACTATCCACACCGTGAATCAAACTCACAAAAGGCGCCATGTATTTAACCTTGTTGCTTTGTAAATGCCCAACCAAGTGCCACTCAATATCTTTTGGTAGCTCTTCGTGTTTTGCCACCATTTCCTGTACTTGGTTCTCGCCAAAAATACGTTGCCCGGCTTCGTACGCTTCTAAAATATCTTCGTTGGGTTTCGTCTTTGATACAGCTACCAATTTAACCGCTACGCTTTCAATTTCGTTCTTTATTGCTTTTATGTTGTCTGTAATGCTCATTAATGCTTAATTTTATACGATTATCTGCCAAAAATACGAATGCTTGCGTTATAACACGAACGTAAGTAGGTATGAAATGTTAAGATTGGCTTTTTTATTTTATGAAGAGATTAATAGTACTGGTCGCGATAGTGATTTTTTACACCGCTTGTGACCAAAATAAAGTTCCAAAAGGCTTAATTGAGCGAGAAAAAATGCTTGATGTAATGGTTGATATGCAGTTGACAGATGCTTATTTAAACCAAGTTTACAACCCCGACACCATGAAAATGCAGGCGCACAGCAGGTACAATTATATTTTCAAAAAGTTTAATACTGACTCTGCAAACTTCAGCAATAGTTTAAAATATTATAGCAAAGACCCAGTAGCTTTGGATTCGATGTTTTCGCAAGTGTATTCGACTTTGGCCCGCCTCCAAGAAAAGTTAAAACCAAAGCGTACAAAACAAGAACTTGATGATAGTGTTAAATTACAGTCGCAAAAGTTATACAACTACATGTTCGGCAAGTTTAAAATTGATTCATCAAAAGTGGGTGTAAATTTGAATTATTACAGTTTGGATGCAAAGGCGTTGTTTAAGAAGTATAACATGCTTTCTGATAGTTTAGTTCGGTTAAAAGATAGCGTGAACGTAAAGCCGAAGCAGGTTAGGGAACTCAAAAAATTAAAAGAAGCGAAAGACGTAAAGAATGATTTACCCAAAAAATAGTTTACATAAGTTAGGTTTCGAGGATATAAAAATCCTGATAAAAAACTTATGTATGAGTGAGATGGGCAGGGGAATGGTGGATAAAATCCAGTTCATGAGCCAATATGACCAGATTAATAAGTTTTTAAGGCAAACAGCCGAGTTCAAAAATATTATTGAAAACGACCAGCCTTTACCAATCCAGAGTTTTTACGACATCAAAAAACTGGCAGAAAAGGCGAAATTGGAAGGTGCTTTTTTAAACGAGGAAGAAGTTTTTCAAGTTTATGTTTCGTTACAGACAGTTTTTGCGGTCATCAAATATTTTGAGGCAAGAAATGGATTATACCCAAATCTGGAAGCCTTATTTGAGCATTTGCCGATCGAAAAAAGCATTATCACACATATCGAAGCGGTAATTGATCCGAAAGGAAAAATGAAACCGAACGCTTCTCGGTTGCTATCTGATATTACCACTGCGATTGCAAAGGCGGAGCAAGAAGTTCTAAAAAAAATCGATCAGATTTACAAAAATGCGCAGTCCAATAATTGGGTTGCCGATGGTAGCTTGACCATGCGGGAAGGCCGGGTTTGTATCCCGATTTTGGCAGAAAACAAACGTAAACTCAAAGGTTTTGTGCATGATGAATCTGCATCCGGGCAAACTGTTTTTATTGAGCCCGAAGAAGTTTTTACGCTCAACAATAAAATTCGTGATTTAGAATTTGAGAAACGCCGTGAGGTAGTGCGTATATTAATTGAGCTGACCAACCAGCTTAGACCTTACGTTCCGATACTTTTCTCGTACCACGGATTTTTAACAAAACTGGATTTTGTACGAGCTAAGGCGCTTTTCGCAATCCAGATAGATGCACAAATGCCAGTTTTGGTGCAGGAATGTCGGTTAAAGCTGATCAATGCAAAACATCCATTGTTGCTTTTAAACCATAAGGAAAGCGGTAAGATGGTAGTTCCACTGAATGTACATTTGGATGAAAAAGTGAGGGTTTTGTTGGTTTCTGGGCCAAATGCTGGTGGAAAATCTGTTGCTATGAAAACCGTTGGATTGTTGCAGATTATGGCGCAGGCTGGCTTGTTGATTCCTGCTGATGCGGAATCAGAAATTGGGATATTTAAACAGCTTTTCGCAGATATTGGCGATGATCAGTCCATTGAAAGTGATTTAAGTACTTACAGTGCGCACCTTTCAAAAATGAAATATTTTACGGAGCATGCTTCTGCCAAAACTTTGATTTTGATTGACGAGTTTGGAACCGGAACAGATCCGTTATTTGGTGGGCCAATTGCCGAAGCCGTTTTGGAACAGCTGAACCAAAAGCGTTCCTTCGGGATGATTACCACGCATTACTCAAACTTAAAACTGTTTGCGAACAGTGCAGAAGGTTTAGAAAATGCTTCTATGATTTTTGATAACGAATTGTTGCAACCCATGTATATGTTGGAAATGGGTAAACCGGGAAGTTCTTACGCTTTTGAGATTGCACAAAAAATCGGTCTGTCTAAACACCTGATTGATTTAGCAAAAAGCAAAATCAGCGTTCAGCAACGTAAAATTGATACGCTTTTAGTGGATTTGGAACGTGATAAAAAAGACATTTTTGACACCAAAATGTCTTTAGAAAAGCAACAAAGGAAGTATCAATCGCTTTTAGCAGAAAATGAACGACTGAAAGCTTATTATGACGAAAACAAGCGGAATTTAATTCGTGACGCCAAAACAGAAGCACAACAGATTATAAAAGATGCCAATAAGTTGGTGGAGAATACGATTGCTGGTATTAAAGAATCAAAAGCAGATAAAACAACCACGCAAGAACTTCGGGCAAACCTGAACACAGCTTTAAAAGCAAATGAAGTCAAGCCCAAAGCACCAACCAAACAACAGCAAAAAGAAGTTGAAGAAATAGAAGTCGGCGATTGGGTTAAAATGCCAGAGTCTGAAACTTTGGTGCAGGTTTTAGAAATTTCCAAAGACAATTTGATTGTTGCATTTGGCGAGTTACGTTCGGTAGTGAAGAAGAAAAAAGTGGAAAAGGTTTCCAATAAAAGTGTTCCAAAGGCGGTCAAAAGATTCGGGACTTCCAGCTATACAGAATCTTCAGCAAGTTTTTCTGCAGAGATTGATTTGCGGGGGAAAAGGGGAGAGGATGCGCTAGCAGAAATCGAAAGATACTTTGATAGAGCAGTAATGTTCGGTTTTCCGTCTTTTAAAGTCATCCATGGAAAAGGAGATGGAATCCTGAGAAAGCTAATCCGCAACTATTTAAAAGGCTATCCGCAAGTCGCAAAAATGGAAGATGAACATGTGGATAGAGGCGGGGATGGAATTACCTATGTTTATTTGAACTGATTTAGAGGCTAAAAGCTTAAGGCTTAAAGCAGAAGGCTTAAGGCATAACGCTAAAAACTAAAAATCTACAAAAAATAGAATCAGATTCACAAGATGCTAAAAAATCTGGTGAATCTGATTATTCGCTAACTTAAAAAGTATATCTAATTGACAACGCGGCTTCCATATTTAAAAGTGGAAGGTTAGCTATTTCAACTCTTGGATGCAAATCCACAGACACGGCTAAAGGTAATTCAGGTATTTGCCACTCTAGGCCAGCAATTCCATCAACACCCAATAAAATCCCGCTATCTCCGTAATAACGTTCTCTTCCGTAACTCCTGTAATATCTATCGCCACTTATTCCGCCAATGTGTGCGCCCGCACCGTAAAAAAAATTAAGCGATGGTTCTGCAAAAGCAATTTGATGTTTTTCATATAAGCTAGTCACTACAAATACCCCAGGTCTAAAACCAATAATCCCTTCTAAAGCAGTTTCTGAATCGGTAAAATGCTTTAAAGTTAGTCCGTTTTCATAACCGCCCAATCTTAATCCTGCTCCATTGGTATAGTTTACCTGTGCAAATGCGGTGTTATTTAAACTCAATATTGCCACAACAGCAATAGCGAGATTTATGATGTTTTTTTTCATTATTTATATATTTTATTTAAACGCCGTACGCACAAACCGAGTGCCAAGCCCTCCATTAAAATAAATATTAATAATTTTTGAGCAAAGATGATTAATGCTAATATTTCACGAGTGCGTTGTACCTGCAAACTTGCCGTAGAAGCGAGTTTAATAACAAAACCATTAATTAATAATTAGCCATTTGTTAGGTTTTGTGCTTAAATGTACTATTTTTGAATTAGGAGATTTTTCAACCAATAATTCCTTTTATAAACCATTTTCACTTAATTTTTAACCACATGGAGACAATACAAAGAGTTTTCGATTTGTTGCAGTTCAACAAAGACAAATATAACAGCAAGGACATTTTGGCTTCAAAGGTTAACGGCAATTGGCAAAAACATAGCGTTGATGATTTTATAAAATACGCGGATGACATGAGCCGTGGACTTTTAAAACTAGGCATAAAAAAGGATGAAAAGGTTGCAGTAATGTCGCCTAATCGGCCAGAGTGGAATTTCTGTGATTTCGGAATCATGCAGATTGGTGCAGCTCAGGTGCCAATGTACCCTACTTTGGCAGAAAATGACATCAAGTTTATTTTAAAAGATGCCGAAGTAAAGACGATTTTTGTGTCTGACAAGATACTTTACAAAAAGATTGCTGATGTAAAAGAAGAGCTCGGTTTAGAGTTAGCTATTTATACCTTCGACAAGGTTGAGGGCGCAACTCATTGGGGGGAAGTGCAAAAACTAGGCGAACAAAATTCGTCGATTGACCTAGCACCTCATAAATCGATTATCAAAGCAGATGATTTGCTGACTTTAATTTATACTTCTGGCACCACCGGAACGCCGAAAGGAGTAATGCTAACGCATGAAAATCTGATGAGCAATGTGCTTTATTCGGCACCTATGTATCCAAAAGAGATTAGGAGGGCTTTGAGCTTTTTACCGCTTTCGCACATTTTTGAGCGGATGGTTTGCTATATGTATTTTTACCTCGGCATCTCTGTTTACTACGCAGAAAGTATGGAAACCATTGTGGATAATCTCACGGAAGTGAAGCCACATTGCTTTACCACAGTGCCTAGACTGTTAGAGAAAGTTTATGATAAGATCGTTGCGAAAGGACACGCATTAAGTGGCGTTAAAAAGAGCATGTTCTTTTGGGCTTTAGATTTAGGTCACAGGTATGAGGTTGATGGTAAAAACGGATTCTTATACGAGTTACAATTAAAAATAGCCCGCAAGCTAATTTTTAGTAAGTGGCAGGCTGCATTAGGTGGGGAAATTATAGCCATAGTTTCGGGCGGAGCGGCTTTGCAGGAAAGATTGGCCAGAGTTTTTTGGGGTGCAGGAATTAAGGTGTTAGAAGGTTATGGATTAACTGAAACCTCTCCAGTAATTGCAGTTAACGGACCGTATCCCGGGCAAATAAAGTTTGGGACAGTTGGTAAAGTCCTAGGTAATGTTGAAGTAAAAATTGCCGAAGACGGAGAGATTTTGACCAAAGGCCCCAGCCTAATGAAAGGCTACTACAAAAGAGATGACGCCACCGCAGAAGCAATTACTGACGGTTGGTTTCATACTGGGGATATTGGAGAGCTAAAAGAGGGCTTTTTGGTAATTACCGACCGTAAAAAAGAGATTTTTAAAACCGCGGGTGGTAAGTACATTTCGCCACAAGCGTTAGAAAACAAGTTGAAAGAGTCTGTTTATATTGAACAGGTAATTGTAGTTGGCGAGAACAAGAAATTCCCAGCTGCTTTAATTGTTCCAAATTTTGATAAATTACTGGAATGGACTTCCAAAAACGGTTTGACTGAAACAGATAAATCCGCGTTGATTAAAAATGTACAAGTGCAAGACAAACTTTGGGCGGAAATTGAAAAATTGAATGCTGGCTTCGGTAATTGGGAGAAAATTAAAAAGTTCGCATTATTGGCTGACGAGTTTACAATTGATGGGGGAGAGATGACCCCAAAATTGAGTTTGAAGCGGAAAGTAGTTTTGACGAAAAACGCGGCATTGATTGAGCGGATTTATGTTGATGGTGGTAAGCAGGAGCATCATGTTTAAGGGAGGGGGCTTTTGGATAGCAGTAATGAATTTTTTGGTGCGATAGCAAATAATTTGATTAAATGAAACAAAAATCGGAAACACCAAATCAATATATTAACGAATTGGCGTCCGATAGAAGGATTAGTTTTGAAGGTTTGCGAAAAAAAATCCTCGAAAATTTGCCAGAAGGTTTGTGGAAATGATGAGTTACGGGTTGATAAGCTATGTGGTTCCGCATTCGTTATATCCTACAGGTTATCACTGCAAGCCACAAGAGCCTTTGCAATTTATTGCGATAGCGTCCCAAAAAAATCATGTTTCCCTTTATCACTTAGGGATTTACGCAGATGTTGAACTTACGAGTTGGATTAATAAGGAATATTCAAATTTCTGCAATACAAAATTAGATATGGGCAAAGGGTGTGTTCGTTTTAAAAAGAGTGAGGAAATCCCCAGCGAGTTTGTAGCTCGGCTTGTGAGTAAATTGAGTGTGGACGAATGGATTGATGTTTATGAAGCTAAGATTAAGCCGAGATAGTCAATATAAATAATAGCTACAATTCATTTTTTTAATCGACTAAAAACCGAGAGTAAAATGAACATGGACATTCAACCAACCCTTTAAGAACGGTTTGGGGCGGGGTCTAATGACATAGGTCTGTTCTAATAATGAGCTTGTTTTCCTCTCGCATTCATTGCGAGGCTCTTTTCAAGAAGTGGTAATCCCCATAGACGGAGGTTGGACCCCTTTCTTAAGTGCACAAGCTATAAAAAAGGACATTGCAAAAGAAGTTAGAAATTGTATGTACCACAGGCACTTCTATGGAGCCACAGTCCCAACGCTCAAACGCCAACGCCTCAGCTTCGCCATAAGTGGTTCAACTTAGGAAAACCTCAACTATTAAATCTCAAAACAAACACCCTTCTGTGGAATTGTAACTTCCACTTTATTGAGCTCAATATTCACTTTCAAAGCTTCCATACTTACCCTCTCTCCGTGAACTAAGAAAACTCGTTTTAAAGAAGCATTAGGGATTTTGCCAACATATTCCATAAGATCTTCGTGGTCTCCATGTCCGCTCAATAAATCAGTTTTACGGATGGTCGCCATTACGCAAAGTTCTTTTCCTTTGATGTTCACAAAAGAATCTCCTCGTAACAAGCGGTTTCCTAAAGTACCTTTAGCACAAAAACCGATGAAGAACAAAGTCGCGTAAATGTTCTCGATATTTCTGAAAAGGTGATCTTGAATACGACCACCTTCCAACATACCCGCAGAAGAAATGATGATGCAGGGCTCAAAATGGTTTGATATTTCTTTGCTTTCTTTCAGCTGTTTTACGTAGCTCAGGTTCTCAAACTCGTATTCGCTACCATGTTCTCGGTAAAAAGATTGCGCTTCCTGACTCACATATTTATGATGTTTCCTGTAAATATCTGTTGCCATAGTTGCC
Source organism: Sphingobacteriales bacterium (assembly GCA_038235745.1). Taxonomy (GTDB): domain Bacteria; phylum Bacteroidota; class Bacteroidia; order Sphingobacteriales; family Sphingobacteriaceae; genus Pseudopedobacter. Next base: position 5,424 of record JBBSTQ010000032.1, on the reverse strand, counting down.
ATGGGGCTGTCCACAAAAACTGGGATCGGCGGCAACAAACCCGTTGAAAAGATGTTATTCAGTGAAAAAACCAGCGATTGAGTTCTACCAACACTAAAAGCAGGGATAATCAACCTGCCTGGTTGGTCAATGCAAGCTTCAGTAATTACCTTGATTAACGTGTTTTGTAAAGTATCAGTCGCGGCATGAAAACGACCACCATAAGTTGCCTCGCAAACCAAAAATTGGGTTTCTGGTAAATATTGCGGATCATTTAAAACTGGGTAATTCTTACGACCGATATCACCGGTAAAGGCAATTGTTTTTTCTTCTCCTTTATCGTTAATGGTGAAGTGCGCCGCAGCTGCACCAAGCAAATGGCCTGTCGGGATTAAACGAAGGGTAATGTCTTTATTTACTTTAAACGGTTTGTTAAACCCAATTGCCACGGTTTTATCGGCCGTGTCGTTAACGTGTTTTTGTAGATAAAGCGGTTGTTTATTATTGACGAAACGGTTTTTTTTAAACTTTCCTCTGCCTCGTTTTTCATTTTGCTTTCGCATGAAAATGCTTACAGAATCAGAAAGCAGCAGTTGCATTAAATCTGCAGTGGGGTAGGTACATAAAATTTGACCTTCGAAACCATTTTTTATCAATGTAGGAATGTTCCCGCTGTGATCAATATGGGCGTGGGTTAACACAACCACATCAATTTCCGCAGGCGAAAACGGAAAATTTTCATTCTCCGCCAATTCCACCCCACCTTCGTAATTTAAGCCACAATCTACTAAAATACGGTAGCCATCAACCTCTAGCAGGTGCATACTGCCCGTAACTTGCTCTGCAGCGCCCCAAATTGTTAACTTCATTTTAAAATTTTTATGAGGAGTATTCAAATTGAAGTGAACTTAGGCGTTTGTACAGCCCATCTTCTATTTGCGATAGTTCTTTATGGGTCCCACTTTCTATAATCTGTCCATTTTCTAATACAATAATTTTATCTGCTTCTCTAATCGTTGAAAGTCGGTGGGCAATAATGATTGACGTTCTGTTTTTCATCAAAATCTCCAAAGCTTCTTGTACCAATTTTTCAGATTCTGAATCTAAAGAAGACGTAGCCTCATCTAAAATCAAAATAACCGGGTCTTTTAATAAAGCTCTTGCAATGGCAATACGCTGTCTTTGTCCGCCTGATAATTTAACGCCACGCTCGCCCACAACAGTTTCGTAGCCTTCGGGGAAACCAGAAACAAACTGATGTGCGTTTGCTTTTTTTGCGGCTTCCATAATTTCGTTATCTGTTGCACTGAGTTTTCCGTAAGCGATGTTTTCTTTGATTGTTCCACCAAATAAAATCACATCTTGCGGAACAATGGCTACCTGATTTCTGATATCTGTTACCGATAATTCATCTATGTTTTTTCCGTCAAATAAAATTGCTCCGTTTTGTAAACTATAAAATTTTAGGATAAGGCTGGCAATGGTTGATTTTCCAGCTCCAGACGGGCCAACAATCGCAATTTTTTCTCCTGCATTGGCATCAAAAGAAACACCTTTTAAAACAGTAATGTCTTTTCGAGATGGGTAATTGAAAAACGTATTCTGAAAACTAATTTTTCCGTTTAAAACTTGTTTAACTGCATTGTCTTTAGGGTCAATAGAAATTTGCTCATGTTCTTCATCTAAAATCTCCAACACCCTTTCAGATGCACCAATGGCTTTTTGAACATTTGCATACAGCTCTGGAAAACTTCCCATTGCTGCGCCAACAAAAAACGAATAAAACACATAGGCTGATAAATCTCCTATGGACAACTCTCCTTGTTTGATTAAAAAAGTACCATACCATAAAACGCCGAGTATTGCTCCAAATAAACAAAATACAATAAAGGAAGCAAATACGCCACGGTAATTTGCACCTCTTACAGCAATCTGAACCACCTCACGAAGGCTTTTATTATACCGAGAAGCCTCGTGAGCTTCATTAACAAATGCTTTTACATTGGAAATTCCTTGTAACGTTTCTTCAACAATGGTATTAGATTCGGCCAGCTTATCTTGTGCACTCTTTGATATTTTACGCAACGCTTTTCCGAAGAAAACTCCTGCTATCACAATTACTGGAAGAACACATAAAAGAAATACAGTCAATTTGCCAGATACATAAACTAAAATTGCTATACCACCCACTAAAAGAATGAGTTGGCGAATCATTTCTGCTAAGGTAGTGGTTAAAGTGTCCTGAATTTGTGATAAGTCAGCTGATATTCTGCTGTTTAATTCTCCAACTCTCCTGTTTGCAAAAAAGTTCATCGGCAGTGTAATCATACGAAAGTAGGTATCTCTGCGAATGTCTGCCAAAGCTTTCTCTGCAACTTCTACAAAAAGCCTTATCCTGAAGAAGGATGCAACGGCAACAACGAACAAAATGGAAAAAGCAATTAAGCCTATTTCGTTAATGGAGTTTGGCAGACCGTATTTTGGTGCTTTATCTACGGCTACATCCACCATTACTTGTATAATTGCCGGAAAAGCCAAAAACAACACACTAGATAAAAGCAAGAAAAACAACCCGACTATAAATTTACTTTTATACGGTATTATGTAAGCTAGTAAAGCACTAATTCTTTGTAAATTTTGTTTGTTTATTTTTGATTTTGTGAACTCCTGAGCAGGAGCAGAACTGCTATTTAATCCGTTTCTGGCCATTAATTGTGTATTTTAAGCCGATAAGTGTATAAAATCGGTATAAGGGGTGCAAAAATAAAACTTAATTTGTGCATTAGCGGTTTTTAGACGAAAGTTTACGGAATACAAACAGAGCAAAGCTGATAATTGCCAAAGCCAAGGCAAATGTTACCAATTGATAAAACTTTTTGCTGTTCTTAACCTCTTTTAAATCTTTAACAATCTTTTCGTTTTCGGTTTGCAGTTTATTGATGGTACGCATATAACCGATGTTTCTGCCTTCAGATTCTTTTGATTCTGACGCAACCTTGTCTTGTTGATAGGTTTTAAAATCAAGCAGGATTTTGGTCTCCCTTAGTATAGAATTGTCAGTTTCTATGATGTCCTTCAAAATATCCATGCTTTTTTGCATGTCTTTTTTCGTTTTGAAACCAAAGATTCCTGTTTTTTTGTCTAAGCTTTGAGTAAACTGTCCAAACTTAGATAAGCGGGCATCCAACATCCCGTTAATTTTGTTCCGTTGCAACTGGTAAGCTAAGCTATCCGAGTTTTGGAAGCAAAATGCTGGTAAACTAAAGAGGGTAATAAAGGTAATTGCTAATAATTTCATCTTATTTTTTCTCACACTTTTCAAGCCAAACCAGGCGCTGCTTTTTTATCACAGCAAAAACCTAATTCAACTAATCGTTTTTAAATTCAATGATAATGGTGTCGTTTGCTTTTAAACCTAACAAACCACTTGCATTGCCTTTGTTAATGGCAATCTCCAAATGATCTGAAATGCCAAAAAGGCATAATTTATCACCTTCAGGCACTTCGTCATAATGCCAACATAGCTGACTAATTGATTCTCCACGTTTGAAGTGAAGCTCAAAATTTCGTCCGGCCTGCACCTTATTAAACAGGTCTTTGGTGATGTTGGTGATCACATTTTCAAAGGAATCTATAAAAATAACCTTGCCTTTGATCGCGTTTTTTTCTACCGCCGGGCGGAAATTGATTTTTTCTTCAATTTCAAAGGTGGTCTCCCCAATTTCTTGCAAAGTGCCGCCAGACGCTAAATGACAGGCTGCTTTTACAAAGATATCCGCCAAAGGGAAATGCAGAAATTTTAAATCCTGTAAAATATTTAGTTCCACCACTTCCTGAGGCTGCTCCTCAAAAATTAAAGAAAAAATCCCATTATCTGCCCCCACAAAAAAATGGTCTCGGTATTTTATAGCTAAATATTTATTTGAAGAGCTAAAAACAGTGTCGATACCGATTAAGTGAACCGTGTTTTTTGGGAAATAATGGAAAGAGTTTTTTAAAAGAAACGCTGCCTTAGATATGTTAAAGGCTTCAATTTCGTGGGTAATGTCAATAATATTAACAGACGGCAACGTACTTAAGATGCTACCTTTAAGCGCTGCCTGATAAAAATCTTTATAACCTAAATCTGTGGTTAAAGTAATAATTGCCATTAATATTATGAATATTTATTCTTAATCTTGTATCACAAGATTAATGCTACAAATATTAAATTTTTAATTCACATTCATACCAAAAACATAAAATCTATACCTTGAACGAACTGATAATTTCTTTAGAAACAGTGAACCCCGCAGTGCTTTGGGGACCAAATGATGAGTATTTTGAGTTAATAAAACGTTCTTTTCCAAAACTTAAAGTTGTTGCCCGCGGTAACGAGGTAAAGGTTTTAGGCGATGAGCAGGAGATTATTAATTTCAATAAAAAACTTACCGCCGTTATTGAACATTTAGATAAGTACCAAAATTTATCTACAAATGATGTGGAGTCAATCTTAGGCGAAATTGCTAGACCAATTCCAAAATCAGAAGGTGGCGAAGCTGGCACTTCAACAGAGCCAGCATCATCATCGGAAGTGATTGTTTTTGGCCCTAACGGGATTATGGTTAAAGCCCGAACGGATAACCAGCGCCGTATGGTAGGCAGTATTGTTAAAAACGATGTGCTTTTTGCGATAGGCCCCGCAGGAACCGGTAAAACCTATACCGCTGTGGCTTTAGCAGTGAGAGCATTAAAGAATAAGGAAATTAAAAGGATTATTTTAACTCGCCCGGCGGTTGAAGCAGGAGAAAATCTTGGTTTTTTGCCCGGAGATTTAAAAGAAAAAATAGATCCATATTTACGTCCGCTGTATGATGCTTTGGATGATATGATTCCGCCAGAAAAGCTAAAACAGTACCTTGAAAACAGAACCATCGAAATTGCACCTTTGGCTTTTATGCGTGGGCGTACTTTAGATAACTGTTTCGTAATTTTGGATGAGGCGCAAAACGCTACCGAAAGTCAGCTGAAAATGTTCTTGACCAGATTAGGGCCTTCCGCTAAATTTATCGTTACTGGGGATGTAACTCAGGTAGATTTGCCGAAAAAACAGATGTCTGGTTTGTTCAACGCTTTGAGGATTTTAGACGGTATCAAACGCATTGATATTATTTATTTAAGCGGTAAAGATGTGGTTCGCCACAAGTTGGTGGTTAAAATTTTGGAGGCGTACGGGGATATTCAATAAAGCCGAAGGCTTAAAGCAAAAAGCATAAGGCTTCATTTCAAACGGTTTTCGCAAGTATAGGCTATTGCCAATTGATAGAACGAATAAGTTCCGGAAACGTGAGATTGCTTTTAGTTTTTGATTTTTGTATCTTTATTGGCTTAGTAAACTGACAAGATAAATTTGTTTTGGGACGAGTTTTGTTGTAGTTTTGTGAGAATTACATTAACCGAAAAATC
>JBBSTQ010000031.1:0-15461 GCA_038235745.1 Sphingobacteriales bacterium | reverse complement strand
TATGCCATAAAAGTTCTTGATAATTGAAACGCCTATCTTGATACGTAATGCTAAAATCTTGTTTCTATAAAAGTTGCAAAGTATCAAACCATAAAAGCTCTTGATAATTGATACTAAAATCTTGATACTATAAAATAACTGGTCCCGTTTCGTTAATTTCTGACAAATAAATATTGCTTTTGATGCCTTTATCGGCAAGCATTTTTTGCAAGTTCGTTATTACTTTTTGTGCGTCATCTGGCGAGCGGTAAAGTGAAAACACGGTTGGTCCCGAGCCAGAAATACCAAAACCTAAAGCGCCGTTTTCCATGGCGTAAGCTTTCATGTGGTCAAATTCCGGAATCAAAATTGAACGAATCGGTTCAACGATCACGTCTTTTAGGCAACGACCCAACAGATCGTAATCATGAGTATAAAGCGAACTTATCAAACCCGCGATATTTCCCCACTGTGTTACCGCATCTTTCAGCAAAACCTTAGAACGAATGATCTGGCGGGCATCACGAGTGGGTACATCTACATGTGGATAAAGCAATGCGCAAAATAATTTTGGGACTGGCAAGGCAATAACTTCCAAAGGTTCGTAGCTTTTTATTAATGTAAAGCCTCCAAATAAAGCTGGTGCAACATTATCCGCATGTCCGTGACCACAGGCTAAAGCTTCGCCTTCCATTGCAAAAGGCAAAAGTTCAATCTTGCTTAACGGTTGCCCTAGCAGCTCGTTTGCTGCAAAAAGACCTGCCACTGCACTTGCAGAACTAGAGCCTAAACCGCTACCCATTGGCATTTTTTTGGTCAGCTTCAAATTAAAACCAACATCACTTCTACCAATGTGTTTTAGCAAGCTGATGACGCTTGCACTTACCGTATTTTTTTGCGGATCCAACGACAGTTTACCTTCATCGCCATCAATTGAAACAATGTTAACACCAGGTTTATCCGTGGTTTCCATGATCAACTCATCGCCAGGTTCGTTTACCGCAAAACCTAAAATATCAAACCCGCAGACAACGTTTGCAACAGTTGCCGGAGCAAAAACTTTTATCGATTCTTTCATGCCTCATCCTAAATCCTTCTCCGAGGGAGAAGGATTTGCTTATTTTATGGTTTTTATGTTCTTCGACTTCGCTCAGAATGACAAAAATTATAGCGTACTGATAATTATTGAACAATCCCTCCCGATAGCTATCGGGACGCAAAATCTATATTGTCTAACTTAATTTATTCTAAAACACCCAACTCTGTGTTCTCTTCGCCCTCTGTGGTTGACAAACTACTGCGGTTGATGGTTGACATCTATTCTTCTCGGCTTTAAGCCTTTGAACCTACTTTAACCAAGTCAGAGAACACTCCCGCAGCCGTAACCGCTGCGCCAGCTCCTGGGCCTTTTACCACCATTTGCGTTTCATTGTAACGCTCAGTGGTAAAAGCAATAATATTGTCACTACCAGACAAAGCATAAAAAGGATGATCTGCGCTAACGGCTTGCATTCCAATTTCTACCTTCCCGTTCTCTAACTTACCAATGTAACGCAAAACCTTCCCTGCTTTAGCTGCATCATTTTTTACCTGCTCAAAATAAGCGTTTTCATTTTTCAGTTCCTGATAAAAATCATCAACACTTGAAGCTTTTGCACAACTTTCAGGAATAATTGCACCTAAAGTTACATCTTCCGCTTCAATCTCAAAACCAGCATTACGAGCCAAAATCAACATTTTGCGCATAAAATCCACGCCGCCTAAATCGTCACGAGGATCTGGTTCTGTAAAACCCTTTTCCTGAGCTAGTTTCACTACGTCGTGGAAGTTAGCATCGCCTTTAAAGTTGTTGAATATAAAGGAGATTGTTCCCGATAGAATCGCTTCAATTTTAGAGATTTTATCGCCACTGATGATCAAATCGTTCAACGTTTTAATAATCGGTAAACCTGCACCAACGTTTGTTTCGTAATAAAAATCGACTCCATATTTCTGCGCTGTTTCTTTCAGCTCCGCGAAAGCGGCATATTTACCAGAATTAGCAATCTTATTACACGTTACTACAGAAATGCTAGATTCAAAGATTCCTTTGTAAAAAGTAGAAGGAATTGGGCTAGCCGTATTGTCGATAAATACACAATTTGGCAGATTCAATGCTTTCATTTTTGCGATAAATCCGGCTAAATCCGCTGTTTCATCAGCATTAGCTAAAGCTTCTTGATAGCTGTCTAAATCAATTCCGCCCGTATCAATGAGCATTTTTTTGGTGTTAATTAATCCCAACACCTGAATATTGATTAAGTTGTTTTTAGCTAAAAACGCTTTATGCCCGTTAATTTGACTTAACAATTCTTTACTGATGTTGCCCACACCCACGATAAACACGTTCAGTGTTTTTTGTAGTTCTGCAAAAAAAGCGTCATGAACTGCATTTAAAGCTTTCGATAAATCTGCATTTGGAATAATTACCGAAATGTTGAACTCTGAAGAGCCCTGCGCAATAGCAACCACGTTAACTCCATTACGACCTAAAGCGTTAAACAACTTGGCAGAAATACCCGTGGTTTTCTTCATGTTTTCGCCAACGATGGCCAAAATAGAAAGATCAGCTTCAATTTTAACAGGCTCCAATTTTCCTGCAAGCAACTCTAACTCAAATTCATGCTCAATCAATAGTTTTGACTTTAAAGCATCATCGGGGTTAACCGCAAAAGTGATAGAATGTTCAGAAGAAGACTGCGTAATTAAAATAACGTTGACCAGCTCACGGGAAAGTAAAGAGAACAACCTTCCACTAAAACCGGCTTTGCCCACCATTCCGCTACCCTGAATGTTGATGATGCTGATGTGGTCAACAGATGAAGTGCCTCTAATGGTAGTTTGGGAAGGCTTTAAATCATGACGGATAAAAGTTCCTTCAAATTCTGGCTCAAAAGTGTTTTTTATAACAATCGGAATCATTTTCAAAAACGCCGGAATCATGGTTGGGGGATAAATTACCTTTGCGCCAAAAAATGAAAGTTCCATCGCTTCGGTGTAGGAAAGTTCTTCCATTGAAAAAGCTTTCTTCACTCGGCGAGGATCGGCGGTCATCATCCCGTTAACATCTGTCCAAACCTCAATTTGTGTAACGTTCAAAGCTGCGCCAATAATTGCAGCGGTGTAATCGCTTCCTCCACGGCCTAAAGTAGTAATTTGGTTACGGCTGTTACTAGCGATAAATCCGGTTACTACAATCAAATTTCCTTTTTTATGTTCAAAATATTCTTGAACTAAGTGGTTAGTCTGATTAAAATCAACCTTTGCATTACCAAAAGCATCATCGGTTTTTATAATTGCTGTAGCGTCTAAAAACTCAGTTTCTGGTTTAACACTTCTCAAGATTCGACTAATCATAAACGCCGAACTTTTTTCGCCAAAGCTTAAAACCGTGTCTTTTGTTTTAGGGCTCAGTTCTTTTAAAGCTGCAATACCGTTCAATATATCTTCGAGTTCCTGAAAATAAATCTTAAGCTTTGTGATGACTTGGTTTTGCTGCTGTAGCTCCACCAACTCTTTTACCACTGCAAAGTGTCGTTTTTCTAAGGCTACTAATGCAACAGAAAAATCGTTTCCGGCAACGGCGTCTTCTGCCATTTGCAATAGTTGGTTAGTAACACCTCCCATTGCAGATACCACCACTACAATTTGTTCTTGCTGGTCTATACTAGATTTCACAACGCCAGTTAAGGCTTTTAACGCTTCTACGGAACCTACGGATGTGCCGCCAAATTTTAAAATTTTCATCTTTGTGTATTAAAAAAAAGCGCCTCCCGTTTTATCGGAAGGCGCTGAATATGCTTATTTAAAAACCATAAACTACCTTCCGCTACGCAAAAGCGTAGGGTTTGTTGTAGTAAATGCGGTTGTAAAAATCATTTTTTTTGAATTTATATGCCAAAGCTAATATTTCAATTTTTAATTGCAAATTTTTACACGATATTTATTACGCAGAGTATTTTTTTGATAAATTGCCTGTACTTATGAAAAAAACACATTCTGATTCTAAATCGGGTTTATGAATCAACTAAATTTTCTTTCCGCCGGTGGCGAAATGGGCAAATTAATCCGTGAAAAAGATTGGTCAAAAACAGAACTAGGCGATTCACGAGATTGGCCACAAAGCCTAAAGACAACCCTTAGCATCATTTTAAATTCAAAATTTCCGAAATTTATTTTTTGGGGCGATCATTTACGCTGTTTTTACAACGATGCTTACCGCCCGAGTTTAGGGGAAGATGGCAGGCATCCCAGAATTTTAGGCGAAAAAGGTGCTATTGCTTGGCCAGAAATATGGGATTTAGTCAAACCCATGATGGACGGGGTTTTACAGACCGGTGAGGCAACTTGGAGTGAAGACGCACCCATATCCTTTATGAGGAACGGACGAATGGAAGAAATGTATTGGACATTTAGCTACAGCCCCATTGTTGATGAAAATGGTAAAATTGCGGGTATTTTTACCACCGTAATGGAAACCACCATTGCCGTACGTACCAGAAACGAGCTTAAAAAAGACAACGAGCGGTACTATCACAATATAATGCAAGCCCCAGTTGCCATGTGTGTGCTACGTGGTGAAAATTTTGTGGTGGATATAGCCAATGATTTAATGCTGACTTTATGGGGAAAACCAAGTTATCAGATATTGAACAAGCCAATATTTGAAGGTTTACCCGAAGCCAAGGGGCAAGGATTGGAAGCTATACTTGAAAAAGTTTACCATTCTGGCGAAAAATTTACTGCAAATGAAAGGCCGGTGAGCTTACCTCGAGATGGCGCATTGGTTGATTTGTATTTAGATTTTGTTTATGAGCCGGTAAAAAATGAAAGTGGTAAGGTTACAGGTGTGGTTGCCATTGCATCTGACGTTACTTTTTCTGTTTTGGCCCGTAAAAAAATTGAAGAGAGCGAAATGCGATTTAAAAAAGTTGCAGATCATGCACCAGTTTTAATATGGATGTCTGGAACAGATAAGTTGCGCTACTACTTTAATAAAGCATGGTTACAATTTTCTGGGAAAACCATGGAAGAGGAGTATGGAAACGGTTGGGCAGTAGGGGTGCACCCAGACGATTTTGAGAGATGTATAGAAATTTATACTTCTAATTTTGATAAAAGAGAGGAATTTTACATGGAATACCGCCTGAAAAGATACGATGGCGAATACAGGTGGCTTTCTGATAATGGGGTCCCACGCTTTACACCAGATGGCGTGTTTGAAGGTTTTATTGGAGCCTGTATGGATATTCACGACAGTGTAACCTCGAAACAGGTTTTAAAAGAGAGTAAAGAGAAATTAAACATTGTAATTGAAGCTACAGAGCTTGCGGTTTGGGAATTCGACTATAAAAAAGATTCCGGAAGTTTTGATTCGAAATACGCAAGCATTTTTGGCTATGACGACCCAAATGAGTTAACGCGAAGCTTAATACTCGAGCATTTACATCCAGAAGATAAAGAACTTAGAGATTCCGCACATCAGAAGGTTTTGGAAACCGATGAATTGCGTTACGAAACAAGAATTTTATGGAGTGACGGTTCATTACATTGGATTGATGTGCATGGTAAACTGTTTAAAGACGAAAATGGTGTACCCGAGAAACTTTTTGGAACCATAAGAGACATTACCCAAGACAAAAAAACCAAACAGGATTTAATAGATCGTGAAGAAAAATTTAGATTGTTGGCCGATGAAATGCCTCAGTTTGTTTGGACTGCCGATGCTGAAGGACATCTGAATTACTTCAATAGATCTGTTTTCGAATTTTCGGGTTTGGATGAAAGTATTCTTTTACATGATAACTGGTTGATAGTTGTACACCCAGATGATAGAGAAGAGAATAGACGATTGTGGCGATACTCTGTAAAAACAGGCGAAGATTTTGTTTTTGAGCATCGTTTTAGAAGAAAGGATCAACAATATAGATGGCAATTAAGCAGGGCAAAAGCTTTACGAGACAGTAGTGGCAAAATTACGATGTGGGTTGGCACAAGCACAGACATTCAGGAAATAAAGGAGCTTGATGAACAGAAAGATTACTTCATCAGCATGGCTAGCCACGAGTTGAAAACGCCTATTACTTCAATAAAAGGTTATGTACAACTTTTAGAGAGCAAGTACAGAAATGCCGACGATCCATTTCTGAAAAACTCGTTAAAAGTTGTTCATAAACAAATTGAAAGCTTAACTACCTTGGTGGCTGACTTGCTTGATGTTTCTAAAATAAGAACAGGTAGCCTGCAATTACGCAAAAAGTATTTTGATATTAATAGCCTGATTGAAGAGGTGGTTTCTGAAATACAAAGCATTAACCCCCAAAACGGCATTCAATTTTCTGCTAAATCAACCATTACAGTTTTTGCAGATGAAGAGAATATTAGGCAGGTAATCATCAATTTTTTAACAAATGCCGTAAAATACTCGCCCGATTCTTTAAAAGTAAAAGTGGATGTTGAGTTGCAAGAAAAAGCGGTGCAAATTTCTGTAACTGACGCCGGAATCGGTATCAGTGTTGAAAATCAAAACAAAGTCTTTGATAGGTTTTTTAGGGTAGAGGGTAAAAATGAAAAAACATTCCCAGGTTTTGGGATTGGACTTTTTATAGCAGCGGAGATCATAAACAAACACCAAGGAGATATCGGTGTAATCAGCAAGATGGGCGAAGGATCCACATTTTATTTTACCTTACCGATTTAATAACGACGGAAGCTTCATGCGTTCAACCTTAAGCTCCCGTATTTCCAATAGATGCCTTCATAGTTGCTGCATCTATTTTTAAAGCTTCAATCTGTTTTTGGTTTTCCAAGTTTGTTGCTGTATCAGTTATCCTGCTTTTTTGAGCGACATTACAAACTCAACCAATTCCACGTCGGCATCTTTGCCGTAAGCACTGCTCAAACAACCTTTTGTGCCACCATTACAAGCAATCAAAAATACAATAGAAGCGTCATCAACATCACTCATGCCTTCGTGTCGGCAATACTCCACCAACGTACAATCCGTTTGGCGAAACATTTTTTTGCTTTGTCTTGCTATAATGGTGTTTTCTGAATACATGAAGTCTTCAGTAAAACCGTTTGATTTAGCCTTGGCAATATCTTGGAGCAAAGTATTTTCACTAGATAAAATCATGATTTTTTGATTTAAATTGTTTGTCTAAAATAAGTGAAACATTCTTGGGCGGTGTTAAAAACATGCTTTTCATCTACAAGATTTGGGATAATGAATATTGAGTTTAACATACCGCATGGCTGCTCTTGCAAACCAATCAGCATTACTGGAATGTTTTTTTTCTTTAACTCAAATAATACACTTTCCATGGCATAAAGTCCGGATTGATCCATATAGTCAACCTTATCCATTCTTATCACCAATGTTTTTATTTCTTGGTTTAATTTGGTGATCAAACCTTTAAAGTGTGATACAGAACCAAAAAACAATGGTCCATACAGGTGCTTTATAAATACTTGGTCTCTAACAATAGAAGGCTGATTTAGCTCATCAGCCCAAAGATCTTCTTTTTCAAAATCCAAAAGCTTTAACTCAGTCCGATCCTCCGCCAAATCAGCAGATTTTTTCATGTAAAGAACGCAAGCTAATATTAGCCCAATTGCAACTGCATAAATTAAGTTTCCAAACGTGGTAATCACTAGCACCACAACCAAAACAAAAGCATCAGATTTTGGGATAAGACGAATGTGTTTAAAACCTTTGAAATCTATAATGTTTACACCTACAGGTATCAGCATCCCCGCTAAAACAGATAGAGGAATGTAAGACGCTAAGCTACCTGCACCCACTAAAATTAAGAGTATGAAAATGCCATGGATGGTTCCAGAAAGTCTTGTTTTTCCGCCAGAATCGATATTTACCACAGTACCTTTGGTTGCTCCGGATCCCGGTAGTCCGCCAAATGCGCCAGCAATTGCGTTTCCGATACCTTGTCCAATTAGCTCTCTGTTGCTATCGTGACTGGTTTTGGTAATGTTATCCGCTATTACAGAAGTTAGTAAGGAATCTATTGACCCAAGTACAGCAAGAATCAAAGCATATTCTAAGATTGTTGCGTACGCCTCTGCCGGAACTCCAATAAAACTGCCAGCTTGCAGCGCAGGTAGTGCAGTTGGAATGTTTCCAATGGTAGGAATATCTAATTTTAGGAAGAATGCAATTAGAGATGCGCCAATTAAAGCCACCAAAGTACTAGGTACAATTTTGGTAATTTTTGGAAAAACGTAATATATAAAAACAGTTACTAACCCAATCCCCAGAGCAGCTAGGTTGATTTGGCCAAAAAGTGCAGGCACACTTGTAAGCACAGCCCAAGTAGATTTTGGAGAGCTTACCCCGGCGAAAGGAAAAACTTGCAGTAAAATAATGATAAGTCCTACACCACTCATAAATCCGGAGATCACAGGATAGGGGAAATACTTAACATAGGTGCCTAGTTTCAAAAGCCCAAAGCAAATTTGGAAGATACCAGCCATAAAAAATGTCAGTAAAATGATAGGCAATACATTTCCTGTTAGTGTAAACCGCTCAATTACTAATGCAACAAGAGTGGCAGCAACTACGGTCATTGGGCCGGTTGGGCCACTAGCTTGTGTAGCAGTTCCACCAAAAATAGCGGCCAAAATCCCCAGAATAAATGCACCGTATAATCCAGCGGTTGCCCCCAATCCAGACTGTACGCCAAAAGCTAATGCTAACGGTAGCGCTACAACTCCGGCTACAAGCCCACCCATTAAATCGCCTTTTAAATTGCGCTTATCGTATTTAAGGAATTCCATATTCTGCTGATTTTATTTGAAAATTATGACCAAGTAAGTGATGACTAAATTACCGATTTTATAATTAAGCTGTCGTCATAAAAGTCAACTTTTCCAGTCTCTATGTTGTGCATTCCACCTACAATACCGATTTCTCCATTTTCAACCATTTTTTTTAGGATAGGGCTACGCTGTAAAATTGCATCAACTGTTCTTTTAACATTTATGCTTGCAACTTTTTCAACAAACTCCATGTTCTGCGAACTTCTATCGTTTAACTCGGTTTTCTCATCGTAAACAGCAGGTTGTATTTTACTGAGCAATGTGGTTAAGTTTCCCATTTCAACGTGGTCACAAGCTCCTTTAATAGCACCGCACTTAGTATGTCCTAAAACTACAATTAGTTTTGAACCAGCTACCTTGCACCCAAACTCCATGCTGCCCAAAATATCTTCATTGACGATGTTTCCCGCAATTCTCACACTAAATATATCGCCCAAACCTTTATCGAAAATCAGTTCTGCAGACGTTCTAGAGTCGATACAGCTAAGTGTCACAGCAATTGGGAATTGACCAGAAGCACTTTCGTTGGCTTGTTGTAATAGATTTCGGTTCTTCTTAAGGTTGTTTATAAATCGGTCGTTGCCTTCCTTCAATGCGTCTAGCGCATTTTTTGGAGTCATTTCTTGTTGATCTTTTTGTCCTACAGTTTTCATAATTTTAAATTTAGCTAAGTGAAAAAATAAATCCTATTTAATAAGTCAAACAAAACTTTAAACAAATAGCCTACGGTGTACCGTCAACTTTTGACTTTTTAATTATAAAGTATGACAGTTTAATTATCTGCGAATAGGTGTTTTTTTTAAAAATGGATAAAAAAAATCATAAGTTATTATTTATATAAGTTATCTGTTACATAAATAATATTAATGAATAAGCCACTAATGAATAGTTGCAAAACTTAGTTCGATGTTATAGGAGCGAGTAAAAGTGAGTGGTATTCTTTCAGCTAAAAATAATGAATATCGGAAATATAGGTAAAAGGATCTTACGCTGATTAATGCGAAAAAAATTTTTTTAAGAATTGCAAGATCTAGGGCGATCCGACAATGAAGTAGAGAAAAGGCTAGCAGAGGTTATAAATTTTAAATCTTTAAAAGTGACTAGCTAAGTCAAATCGTCCAATAAAAAAACAAACAATTCTTTAGGACCGTGAGCACCCAAAACTAAGGTTTTCTCAATATCAGCGGTTCTGCTTGGGCCTGTTGTTACGGATAGCATAGTAGGTAAATTGTTCCCGTATTTTTCTTTTATCAGCTTGAAAGCGTCTTTTAAATCTAAAACCAATTGCGATGCATAAGCTATTACCACATGTTGATGTGGGTAAATACTCAATCGGCGGCCGGCTGCATTTCCGTTGCTTACCAGCACCGAACCATTTCTAGCGATTAAAGCCTCGCAAAGGGTAAATCCAACTTCCGCTAATTCAAAGTCTTTATCGGTAGCGTAAAAAGGGTATTCGTAAGTTTTTAAAAGAGATTGCAAAGCGGGTTCCCAACAGTAAATTTTGCGCCACTTTTTCTCTTCAGCAAGTTCTAAGATATTTTCAATTAGCGCTATCTCACTTTCGCAATAAACAAAAGTGCCACTAACCTTAGTTAATTCTTCAGCAAACATCACTTCCAGCATTTCATCCGTTTCTGGATATAAAGGCAATTCTTCTAAATTAGGATAGGGGTTATCCCGCTTTTCAAGCAATGCTTTTCTTATTTTTTTTAAAAGCTGTTCCCTTGGTGTAGTGCTATCCCTCATTTAAGAAGATTTAAAAAATTTTTTTTATAAAAAAGAGCGCCGATATTTGACAATCGGCGCTCTGCGGTAATAATTTTATGCTTCTGTTGTCGTAGCTTTTAAAGGCTCCGTAGAATCTCCAACCGGTTCTGGGTGGATATTTTCCGCAATCACACCTTGGTCGCCACCTTCTTTACCGTTCACAAACTCATCATAAGTGGTGCGGTTATCAAATGGGCGTTTTCCTAAAATCTCTTCCAAGTCACTTTGGAACAAAATTTCTTTCTCCAAAAGTTTTATTGCCAAAGCTTCTAAACCTTCTTGTTTTTCGGTCAATAAATCTTTGGTTTTTTTATAAACGTTTTTAATCAACTCCCTAACTTCTGAATCAATTAATTCAGCAGTTTTTTCAGAGTATGGTTTGTTAAAGTTATACTCGTTACCTTGATCGTTAAAGGAAACATTCCCCACTTTTTCACTCATGCCGTAAAGCGTAACCATGGCATAAGCTAATTTAGTAATACGCTCTAAATCGTTTTGGGCGCCAGTTGATATTTTACCAAAAGTTATATCCTCAGCAACACGTCCGCCCATTGTCATACACATCCCGTCAGAAAGCTGTTCAATGGTATATAGAAACTGCTCTTTCGGCAAATATTGTGCATAACCTAACGCAGCAACACCACGTGGTACAATAGAAACTTTTACCAACGGATCGGCATGTTCTAAAAACCAACCAGCAATGGCGTGTCCAGCTTCGTGGTAAGCAACAATTTTCTTTTCCTCTGGCGAGATGATTTTGTTTTTCTTCTCTAAACCACCAATCACACGGTCAACGGCATCTTGAAAATCTTGCATGTCAACAGCTTCCTTGTTTCTACGAGCTGCAATTAAAGCGGCTTCGTTACAAACGTTGGCAATTTCTGCACCTGCAAAACCTGGCGTTTGTGCCGATAGTTTTTTAGGATCAACACCTTCTGCTAATTTTAAGGGTTGTAAATGAACCTTAAAAATTTGCTCACGACCAACCAAATCTGGCTTATCGATAGAAATTTGTCTGTCAAAACGACCGGGTCTAAGTAAAGCAGAATCCAATACATCCGGACGGTTAGTTGCCGCCATAATGATAATTCCTGAATCGGTACCGAAACCGTCCATCTCCACCAAAAGCTGGTTCAACGTGTTTTCACGCTCATCATTACCACCAACCATGCTGTTTTTCCCTCTTGCTCTACCAATTGCATCAATCTCATCAATAAAGATGATACAAGGTGCTTTTTCTTTGGCTTGTTTGAACAAATCTCGTACTCTGGAAGCTCCAACACCTACAAACATCTCCACAAAATCAGATCCTGATAAAGAGAAGAAAGGCACTTGTGCTTCGCCTGCAACAGCTTTTGCCATTAAGGTTTTACCAGTACCAGGCGCCCCAACAAGTAATGCGCCTTTCGGGATTTTACCCCCAAGATTTGTATATTTCTCTGGATTTTTAAGGAAATCGACAATCTCCATAACCTCCGTTTTGGCTTCCTCTAAACCGGCAACATCACTAAACGTAATGCTTACTTGAGATTCTTTATCAAATAAAGTAGCCTTAGATTTCCCGATATTGAATATCTGTCCGCCTGCGCCACCACCTGCACCACCGCCCATACGGCGCATGATAAATATCCAAACCAGTGCAAAAATCACGATAGGAACAATAAAGGACCAAAAAAGTGAAGAGAACGGACTTGTACGAGATTCGTAACTCAAAGAAACCTTTGCTTCTTCTGGATATTCTTCTTGAGAAGCTTTCAGCCTAGTTTGTAAAGACTCAAAAGAGCCATCTGTAAAGTAGTATTGTGGCGTAGCACCTGTTACCGAAAAATTATTACGGTCTTTCAAATCTTTATACTTGGCCTGCGTAAGTTTGTCTTTTTTGATATAAATCTCAGCAACTACCAAGTCTTCTTGCTTATAGGCTACAATTTTATCTACGTCGCCAGGTTTCAACATCGTTGTTTCAAACTTTTGGTAAGTTATCAAACGGGCATTATTGCTACTCATAAAAAACTGAACCCCTAGAATCGCTAAAATAATGATTCCGTAAATCCACATAATGTTAAACTTAGGTGGCTTGGGCAACAACTTTTTTCCGGGTACTTTTTTTAATGGCTTTTTATTATCTGTATTTTCTTTCATCGCTATTTCTTGTAAATTTTGTGCTTTTAATTAAGCACTCTTGTAGGATTCAAATTCGGCATCGCCCCATAAATCCTCAATTTTATAAAACGCTCGTTTTTCGGTTTTAAATATATGCACTACCACATCCATGTAGTCAATTAAAACCCATTCTGCGTTTTGTAGTCCTTCTTTGCGTACGGGATCCTCGCCGGTTGCGGTAAACACTTCTTTTTCAATACTATCGGCAATTGCTTTTACCTGTGTAGAAGAGTCGGCATGGCAGATGATAAAAAAATCTGCAACAGAACTATGAAGGCTTCTAAGATCTAGTCTTACAATTTCATTTCCTTTTTTTTCTTGTATTCCATGCACTATAGCTTCGGATAAGCTGTTGGATTGATTAGCAATTTTGTTTTTTACCATCAAAAAAATTTAGTTTTGGGCTTTTATATAAAAAATATTGAACATTGCAAAATAACACATTTATAACACTATTTGTTGGACAAAGTTTGGTAAAATTATCAGAAATAGATTCAACCAATGATTATTTGAAACAATTGCTTTCAAATTCTAAGCCATTGGCAGAAGGTACTGTTATTATGGCAGACCATCAATTTGCTGGCAGAGGGCAGCAAAGCAATGTTTGGGAAGCTGCTGCTGGGAAAAACCTAACCATCAGTATTTTACTTAAACCATCTTTTTTATCATTGAGCCAACAATTTTATTTAAATAAGGCAATTTCTTTGGGCATTAACGATTGCTTAAGACCTATTATTGGCGATGAGTGCAAAATTAAATGGCCGAATGATATTTATTACAAAAGTGAGAAGCTTGGAGGTGTACTAATCGAGAATATAGCAATTGGTAGCTCAATGAAACATAGTATAGTCGGTATCGGAATTAATGTGAACCAACAAAAATTCGGCAGTGGATTAGCAAGAGCGACCTCTTTAGCGAAAATCTTACATCAGGATTATGACCTTAACGATTTATTAAGGCAACTTTGCAAATGCATTGAAAGTAGGTACTTACAGCTTAAGGCTGGGCTTTTTGAATTTTTAGATGTTAATTATTTGGAAAGATTACTCCGAGTTGACGAAATTGGCGCTTACCTTGTTGACGGAGAGGTAGTTAAAGGAAAAATGAAAGGCGTTAGTGCGCAAGGTTATCTTTTATTACAAATTAATGACGAGTTAAAATCATTTGACCTTAGGCAAGTGAAGTTTATTTTTGAGTGATGATAAAAACAAGCTTAATGAAGAAGTTTATTGCCATTTCGGCACTTTTGTTTTTGAATTTGTGTGCTTTTGCGCAGATTTTGAAGCCCGTAAAATGGAGTTTTGCTGCTGAGAACGTTACTAGCAAAGAAGCCAATTTGGTAATAACCGCCAAAATTGATGCTGGCTGGCATGTGTATTCTCAGTATATAAAAGAGGGCGGGCCAATACCAACCTCTTTTACGTTTGAGAGGAGTAAAGATTACGAGCTGGTTGGCAAACCTGCCGAAACGCCAAAGGCAGTAAGTGCGTTTGACGATAATTTTGGGATGCAGATTTCTTGGCATGAAAAGATTGCCGTTTTCACGCAGAAAATAAAACTTAAAACTCCTCAAACTACGGTAAAGGGAACGTTAGAGTTTATGGTTTGCAACGATAAACAGTGTTTGCCACCAGAGCAAGTGGAGTTTTCTATTGCTGTAAAGACTAATAAGTCTGCAGGAAATACAGTTAGCGTCGTTGCACCTACGTTGGATGTAGATGTAAAGAACGAGACGATTCCGCAAGATACGCAGGTTGGTCAAAGCAATATCCTAAACGGCGATAGTTCCACAAGTTTAAATATTGATGCCGTTACCGAAGCAAACGCAGAAAAACCTATTTTAAAATCGGTAAATGAAGAAGTTGAGCAACGGTCTTTATGGGCTATTTTTATTGCTGGGTTTATAGGCGGAATTTTAGCTTTACTGATGCCCTGCATTTTCCCGATGTTGCCTTTGACCGTCAGCTTTTTTACCAAAAAAGCAACAAGCAAAGCGGTAGCCATTCGCAAAGCGAGCTTGTATGGTTTCTTTATCATTGTAATTTATGTGCTTTTGGGCATGGGAATTACCTTGATTTTTGGGTCAGATGCGCTCAATGATATGGCAAGCAACGGATTTTTTAACTTAATGTTCTTTGTGCTGTTGGTGGTTTTCGCCATCTCATTTTTTGGCGCTTTTGAAATTAATTTACCAAACTCTTGGGCTAATAAAATCGATCAAAAGTCTGACAGCAAAGGGTTTGTTGGGTTGTTTTTTATGGCATTTGCCTTAGCCTTGGTCTCTTTTTCTTGTACTGGGCCAATCATTGGAACCTTATTGGTGCAAGCAGCTACAATGGGGCAGTTTATGGGACCGGCAATTGGCATGTTCGGTTTCTCTTTAGCGCTAGCCATTCCTTTTACTTTGTTTGCGGCTTTTCCATCGTTACTTAAATCACTGCCAAAATCTGGCGGATGGCTAAACAGCGTAAAAGTTTCTTTGGGATTTATAGAACTCGCTTTAGCATTTAAGTTTTTATCAAACGTAGATTTAGCTTACCATTGGGAACTGTTTGACCGAGAGCTATTTTTAGTTTTATGGATTGTGATTTTTGGGATGCTAGGTTTTTACTTAATGGGCAAAATAAAGTTTTCGCATGATAGCGACTTAAAGTTTGTGAGCGTACCAAGATTGT
>JBBSTQ010000030.1:0-15668 GCA_038235745.1 Sphingobacteriales bacterium | reverse complement strand
GAGAATCAAGATTCATAGCGGAAGTTGCGTCTGCTGAAGATCTCCGCTCGGCTTCTGATATTTTATTGCTGTTGCAAGCAGTTGTTAAAACTGCACAGAGTGGGATGATGTAAAGTAGGTTATTGGTTTTCATAGCGATGTTTATTGTTGAATTCATTGGTGTGCAAATATTTTGCCAGATTGTGTTGGTATTTAACCACAAAGGTTGCGGAGTTTTTCACGAAGTTCACTGAGCTGGGTAGCTAATTATTTATGACTCTTTGATTGTTCGAAATGTCAAAAATAAGCCTGGATAACCTCAAATCAAATTAAAGATGTTCTGTTAATTCGATAAAGTTTTTCAGCGGATTTAGAAGCTTAAAAAGACGTCGGCTCCGGTTAGGTTTAATATCTCTCTCGGAAGGAAATCCAGTGTGTTTTACAAACAACGGATTAAAACCCATTGTTCTCAAATGGATCGAAGCTACGCATCTAAAGAGGATCCATCGGCTCGGTCAATCTCCCAAAAAGGGGTTTCCACAAACAACGGATTAAAATCCATTGTTCTAAAATGAGCCGAAGCTACGCATCTTAAAAGAGCCATCGGTTCGATAAATCTCCCAAAAGGGGATTTCCACAAACAACGGGTTAAAATCCATTGTTCTAATATGGGTCGAAGCTACGCATCTCAAAAGAGCCATCCGCTCGGTCAATCTCCCAAAAAGGGTTTTCCACAAACAACGGATTAAAATCCATTGTTCTAATATGGGTCGAAGCTACGCATCTTAAAAGAGCCATCGGCTCGTCCACTCTCTCAAAAAGGGATTTTCACAAACAACGGATTAAAATCCATTGTTCTAATATGGGTCGAAGCTACGCATCTAAAGAGGAACCATCGGCTCGAGCAATCTTCCAAAAAGGGATTTCCATAAACGCAGCATTAAAACCCATTATTCTAATATGGGTCGAGGCTACGCATCTTAAAAGAGCCATCGGCTCGGCCACTCTCTCAAAAAGGGATTTTCACAAACAACGGATTAAAAATCCATTGTTCTAAAATGAGCCGAAGCTACGCATCTTAAAAGAGCCATCGGCTCGACAATCTCCCAAAAAGGGATTTCAATCCCTTTTTTTTAACCAAAACCAAAAAAGCATCCACCAAACGATGAATGCTTTTTCAAATAATTGGAATACGTGATTAACCTAAGTAAGATTTTAGAATCTTACTTCTTGACGTATGACGCAACCTTTGTAAAGCTTTGTCTTTAATCTGACGAACACGCTCACGGGTTAAGTTGAACTTTTCTCCAATTTCCTCTAAAGAAAGTGGGTGATTAGTGCTTAAACCGAAGAATAAAACGATGATTTCTCTTTCTCTTTCTGTTAACGTAGATAAAGAACGTTTAATTTCTTCTGATAAAGACTCGTCAATTAAGTTACTGTCCGTATTTGGATTGTCATTCTCCAAAACATCTAACAATGTGTTTTCTTCTCCCTGCACAAATGGCGCATCCATAGAAACGTGACGGCCAGAGTTACTCAATGTGTCTGAGATTTTCTCTACGGTGGTTTCTAAAGTGTCTGCCAATTCTTCTGGAGATGGTTCTCTTTCAAATTCCTGCTCTAGTCTGGAGAAAGCTTTACTAATTTTACTTAAAGAACCTACTTGGTTTAGCGGCAAACGTACGATACGTGATTGTTCCGCGATGGCTTGTAAAATTGACTGGCGAATCCACCAAACAGCATAGGAAATGAATTTGAAACCTTTGGTTTCATCAAATCTTTTTGCGGCTTTGATTAAGCCTAAGTTACCTTCATTGATTAAATCGCCCAAGGTAAGGCCTTGATTTTGGTATTGTTTTGCTACGGAAACAACGAAACGTAAATTTGTTTTAGTCAAACGTTCAAGAGCGGCTTGGTCACCCTCTCTGATTTTTTGTGCCAGGATAACTTCCTCTTCGGCGGTAATTAAATCAACCTTACCAATTTCGTGAAGATATTTGTCTAACGACTGTGATTCACGGTTGGTTATGGATTGAGTAATCTTGAGTTGTCTCATTTAAACTAATTAATTGCGCTATTCTAAAAACTAAAAGTCTGCAAAGTTAAGAAACTTTGTATCATTTAACGTTAATTGTATGAAAATGTTGGGATTATTTGATTTTATTTTTGTACAACAATTCTGCTGTCAGCCTACAAAAATCAAGCCATTGAAACTTTGGCAGTCTTTTCTATTATTGTCGATAGTTGATAAATTATTATTGTAAGTCAATAAATAAATATTGTTTTTTGATAAAGAATATGTTAATTTTGCAAATGATAATTTCAATAATCGTTTTAATTTGATTTATAATAATGCCACAAAGCCAACTTGCATCAAAAATCTGGCGTTTTTTAGGACTCTCGCCTGCCAAATTCAATCCATTCTACAACGCCTACAAAATTTTGTTTGGTGGCATTGTTCTTTTATGCTTTAGTTTTTGGAATAGCTACGATAAATATCAACACGGAGAATTTAAGAAGATATCGATTGAGAATGTTTCTCCAGAATATGTTCACACAATTAACACTGGTGGAAAATCAATTGAAGTATCTCAGAAAAGCGAGTTATTATTGAAGCCTCAATCTTACGGTCAACAATTGATATTTGATTTAGACCCTGATTCTAATAATTTATTTTCTCTTTATATTACATCGTTTATCTTCGTAATTTCTTTAGCGATGTTTATTGTGTTAAAAAACATACCAAAGGATTTTACATTTTCAAAAAACGTAGCAACAAGCTTAACTAAGCTGCATGTTTTAGTTTACATCATCATCATCATCAGGGTGTTGGTGTTTTTTCTTTATTACGCATATATCCGTGACTTATTAAATCCAGAATTTCATTTGCAAAAAACCGTAAATACCTATATTATTATAACGCTGGCTACTTATGGTTTATTTGCGACTTCTCTAAGTGTTGTGATCAACTTTTTTAATCAGGGTTTACGTTTACAAGAAGAACAAGATTTAACAGTCTAGCTTTTTTATGGCCATCATTATAAATTTAGATGTGGTTTTAGCACAACGTAAAATGTCGCTTACCCAATTGAGTGAGCGTGTAGGCATTACCATGTCTAATCTTTCAATATTAAAAACCGGGAAAGCAAAAGCTATCAGGTTAGAAACACTAAATATGATATGCGAGGTTTTGGACTGCCAGCCAGGAGAGATTTTGGAATATAGAAAACACTAAAACTCAACCCTTGTTCCAATTCCCAATTTAAAAACCTCTGTAATGTTTAAATCACGTGGACTTTGGAAATAGCTGATGCCATAAAGTTCATTGGTATTAAACTCGCTATACACACTAATTGATTTGACTTTTAAGTTAGGCAACAACTTTTTGGCATCTAATTTAAACTCAGTACTTATGGAAATATGTGGCCTAAAAGCTGTTGACCACCAATAGTAGCCATCAGGATATTCGTCATCATCCCATCTCGAATCGAAATCGCCACCAGCGTGGTAAGTTAAAAATACGCCTGGGTTTGTTGGATATAAAGTCCCCCAGTTTTTGATTTTAATCCCGTACGGCCGGTAAGCAAATTTGGCAGATAAAATGTTCAAATCGCCACCGTATTTTGCAGGAACATATCCGTAACCGATATCGATAGTGCTTTTTCCGCTGTCGTTTAATTTGTAGCCAGCGCCTAAGTTAAACATACCAATACTGCCCGCATGTTGCAAAACAGCGCTTGACGGAACATACCATTTATGCTTTTGTACTTCTAAATTTTGTGCATTGGCAATTGAAATCCCCGAAATCAAAACGGTAAATAATAGCTTAGTAAGAAATGTTCTCATATTTTAACAATTTGCCGTTAGCGATTTCAACGTATAAAAAAACACGGTTGGTTACCGCATTAGAAATAATAAATGGTACTCCGCCGGGTGTTGGAAATTCAACCTCGTCTCGGTTTTCGTGAGAATGTAAAGAAGCAACCACCTTTGGGAAACTATTTAGCAAATTTCCATAAGGCACTTCTAATTTTCGATCAAAATCGCCAGAACTTGGTGGAATATGTGCCACATTAACTATTGCATTCACATTGTTGTCGGTCTGCAGTTCTTTGCCTAACCAATCCAAATCAGGTACTTTCCCGTTGAACTGGTATTCCCTACTATTATCATCCTGACAGATGAATTTTACGTTTTTGTAAACAAAACTGAAGTTTAGGTCTCCAAACATGTTTTTGTAAGCATTCAAACCATTAGCTACTAAATCATGATTTCCAATCACAGTAATATACGGGAAATTTAAATCCTCATATATTTTAGTGACCCATTCCATTTCTTGGTGAAGTCCAAAATCGGAAATATCTCCGTTTAACAGTACAAAATCAAGTTTTGGATAGTTTTTGTTGGCTAAACCAATTAAAGCCCTCGCTTGGTCGTAAGATCTTTGCGTATCACCTGTCAAAATAAACCGTACAGTATCGTCAGTATTGTCAACGTTCTTATAAAGTTTTTCTAAGTTTTTAGCGTTCAAATCCGTCGGGCTGTTTCTGTCGAACGCTTGATTTGGGCTGTATTCTAAGCTGTCGCACCCGATAAAAAGCGAAGCAATTAAGAAAAGCGGGAATATTATTCTATTCATATTGTTTTTTGAGACGATACGGCGTTAAATATCTGCAATTGCAAACGCCTTATCAAACTTAATGCCTTTTTCTGTGTTTTTTAATGTGCAACATTCATTTATGGGGTCATGTTCTAAAATAAGGATGTAGTTGTTGTCTTCTGCTTCTTTTAAAAAAGCGGCTTTTTCATCTAAAGTTTTAATCGGAAACATATCATAAGCCATTACATAGGGTAGGGGAATGTGCCCAACGGATGGCAACAAATCTGCCATGTAAACCAGCGTTTTGCCATCATAATCAATCTGCGGAAGCATCATGGCGTCAGTATGTCCGTAAGCAAAACGAACTTTAATGTTTTTACTAAACTGAACACCATCCACAACATCAATGAATTTTAACTGTCCGCTTTCTTGGATTGGTAAAATGTTTTCCTTTAAAAAGGATGCTTTTTCTCTAGCGTTAGGGTTTACCGCCCAATCCCAATGCTGTTTGTTGCTCCAGTAAGTTGCGTTTTTGAAAGCTAATTTAAGTTCTCCGTTCTCACGGATGACTGCGCCTCCAACATGATCAAAATGTAAATGTGTCAAAAAAACATCGGTGATATCATCTTTGGTAAAGCCTAAGTTCGCTAAAGATTTTTCCAGTGTATCATCGCCATGCAGATAATAATGTTTTAAGAATTTCTCGTCCTGCTTATCGCCGATGCCTGTATCAACCAATATCAATCGTTCTTCATCTTCAATCAATAAACAGCGCATTGCCCAAGTACAAAGGTTATTCTCATCTGCCGGATTGGTTTTTTGCCAAATCACTTTAGGCACCACACCGAACATTGCGCCACCATCTAGTTTAAAAAAGCCGGTATCTATCTTGTGTAGTTTCATGATTTTAGGTGATTAAGTTCATTAGTTCACTAGTCATTAGTGACTGGTTTGTGGAAATTGCAGTTTACAAACGGTAGTTGGTTCATTAGTGAATTTGCTTTGGAAAGCGTGTTGCCTATTTGTGAGTTGCTTCTCCCAAAGGGATGGCTGTGCCGCAATCGTCAGGCGATACGGGCACTCTTCGCTAAATAAATTAATCAAAAAAGACTTTCAAAGCTTCTGAGAAACATCGAAAGTCTTTTTTATTCAGTTTGTCATATTGATCGATTTGAAACATCTCACTTGCTGAATTGCCACAAAGTCAATTATTGACGATCATTTTTTTAAAGAGGATCGGCGACTTAAAAAAAGTCTTATATCTCACATCTCACATCTCAATACTCAAACCCTACAAATGAATCACTTCTCCATACGCATCAGCGGCAGCTTCCATAATGGCTTCGCTCATGGTTGGGTGTGGGTGTACTGCTTTAATCAGTTCCATTCCAGTAGTTTCTAATTTACGAGCAACAACCAGTTCGGCAATCATTTCAGTAACGTTATTACCAATCATGTGAGCACCTAAAAGTTCTCCGTATTTAGCATCAAAAATCAGTTTAACGAAACCATCTTTTGCACCAGAAGCACTTGCTTTACCCGATGCCGAGAATGGAAATTTACCCACTTTAAGCTCGTAACCTGCTTCTTTTGCTTTTTTCTCTGTCATACCGACAGATGCAATTTCTGGCGAGCAATAAGTACAGCCAGGAATGTTACCGTAGTTCAATGGTTCTGGATGATGACCAGCAATTTTTTCTACACAAATAATTCCTTCTGCAGATGCTACGTGAGCCAAAGCTTGTCCGCCAACTATATCTCCGATGGCATAAACGCCGTCCACATTTGTTTTATAGAATTCATCTGTAACAACACGACCTTTATCAGTTTTTACACCAACGTCTTCTAATCCAATTCCTTCTAAGTTTGGCGTGTAACCTACTGCAGATAAAACTACTTCTGCTTCCAATACTTTTTCGCCCGCATCTGTTTTAACAGTCACTTTACAAACATCTCCACTGCTATCAATTTTCTCAACAGACGATTTTGTTAAAATATCAATACCCATCTTTTTGAAAGAACGATTCAATTGTTTTGAAACATCTTCATCTTCAACAGGAACAACATTATCTAAAAACTCAACGATGGTAACTTTAGTTCCCATTGTTGCATAAAAATAGGCAAACTCAACACCGATAGCGCCAGAACCCATTACAATCATGCTTTTTGGTTGCTTAGGCAAAGTCATTGCTTCGCGGTAGCCAATCACTTTTTTACCATCCTGTTTCAAATGGGGAAGTTCTTTTGAGCGTCCACCTGTAGCTAAAATTGTACTTTTCGCAGTATATTCTTTTGTGGTTCCGTCGGCAGCTTTAACGTCTACTTTACCACCTTTTTTAATCTTTGCAAAACCATTGATGACATCAATTTTGTTTTTCTTCATCAAAAACTGAATCCCTTTACTCATACCATCGGCAACACCTCTGCTGCGTTTAACAACAGCATCAAAATCTGCGGAAGCTTCGCCTACGGTAATTCCGTAATCTTTAGCGTGGTTTATATATTCAAAAACCTGAGCACTTTTAAGTAACGCTTTTGTAGGGATGCAACCCCAATTTAAGCAAACACCACCCAGCGATTCTTTTTCTACGATAGCTGTCTTTAATCCTAATTGTGCGGCTCTAATTGCAGCAACATAACCACCGGGGCCGCTGCCAATAACTATTAAATCATAATTCATATCAAAAAATTGGATTTTCGTTTTTGTGTGGTGCAAAGTTAAGCATTTTAGGATTTTAAAAAAGCCGATACGGATTTTGTTTGAGATAAATAGGCAAGTAAGTTAAGTGTTTGTGTAACTGTGTTAACTGTTATATAAATATTACAATATTTACAATTTATTAATATTTAACATGAAAATATTTAAGGAATTGTTATCACATTTGCGGAACTAAAAAAACTAAAATATGAAACAAAAATTACACACAAAATTAGCACTCTCGCTGCTCACGTTGTTGTTGACAACGTTTACAGTGTTTGGGCAGGTTACCACGAGTTCTTTAAGTGGAACGGTAAATGATTCCAAAGGTGAAGTTCTTCCAGGCGCAACAATTAAAGCGACGCATACTCCTACAGGAACAAACTACACCACGGTTTCTAACGTAGATGGACGGTTTAATATTTCCAATATGCGTGTGGGGGGGCCTTACAAGATAATGATTTCATTCATTGGATTGAAAAGTTTTGAACTTTCTAATGTTAATCTAAAACTTGGTGGTGAAGAAGTTTTGAGAGTAAGGTTGATTGACGAAGGCAGAGAGTTAACGGGCGTAACAGTTGTTGGTACACGAGATAACGTTTTGAACAGCAAAAGAACTGGCGCTGCAACAAACATATCGAGAGACCAAATTGAAAACTTGCCGACTTTAAGCAGATCTCTCCAGGATTTCACACGCTTAACTCCACAAGCAAATGGTAATTCTTTTGGCGGAGCCAACAACAAGTTTAACAACATCACAATTGATGGAGCTGTAAATAATGATGTTTTTGGACTATCGTCAAGCGGTACGCCAGGTGGCCCAGCGGGCACACAACCTATCTCGCTTGATGCAATTCAAGAAATTCAGGTGGTTATTGCGCCTTACGATGTAACTTCTGGTAATTTCACTGGTGCTGGAATTAACGCAGTAACCAGATCAGGAACGAATAATTTTGAAGGCTCAGCCTATTTTTTCGGTAGAAACGAAAACACAGTTGGTAAAAATGTTTTAACTGGTGAGAAGTCATCTTCTTTTACAAACAACCAGTATGGTTTAAGATTGGGAGGCCCGGTAATTAAAGACAAATTATTTTTCTTTGTTAATGCGGAATTAGGTAGAAGAACAGCTCCTTTGTCAAACAACGCGGGAGAAACTGGTGCCGCAATAACATTGGCGACAGCGCAACAAATTGCTAATTACACGCAACAGACTTACGGATATAACGTAGGTAATTTTACAAGTATTGATGCTGCGACAGAGAACGATAAGATATTCACAAAGTTAGATTGGAATATAAACGAAAAAAACCAACTGACAGCGAGATACAATTATGTTGACGCATTTGATGACAATATAAGTAGATCTGGAACCTTTTTTAGATTTGGTAATAATGCATACAAATTCACAAACAAGCAACATGTTGGAGTTGTAGAATTAAGGTCGAAATTATCAGACAGAATGTCTAATAACTTGATTTTAGGATATACCAATGTAAGAGATGCTAGAGAAACTGCCGGTGGATTATTTCCTCAAATCACTATTCTAAACTTAGAAGGAGTTTCGGGTTCTAGCGCCGAGTTAGGTTCTCAAAGAAGTTCTGTGGCTAATGAGTTAGATCAAGATATTTTTGAATTCACAAACAACTTCAAGCTGAATTTGGGTAAGCACAACCTTACCATCGGTACGCACAACGAGTTCTTCTCTTTCAGAAACTTGTTTATCAACAATTCTAACGGACGTTGGGATTTTAATAACGTAGCTGATTACTTGGCAGCAAAGCCAAACAGAGTTAGAGCAACATATTCTCGTATTGCTGGCGATCCACTTCCTGCTGCTGAATTTAGCGCAGCACAACTTTCGCTTTATGCACAGGATGACTTTGAAGTTTTAAAAGGTTTAAAGTTAACCGCTGGTTTAAGAGTCGATTTGCCTGTATTCGGTGATACGCCATTGAAAAATGCAACTGTAGAAACTTCTTTCCCAGGTTTCAGAACAGATAGAACACCAAGTAGTAAACCATTATTTGCACCAAGGTTAGGTTTTAATTACGATATCAAGGGTGATAGAAGCGTACAGTTAAGAGGTGGAACTGGTATATTTACAGGTAGAGTTCCTTTCGTTTGGTTATCAAACCAATACAGTAATAGTGGCGTTTTATTTGGAACGGTTGACAGAAGAAATTCTACAGCAAACCCATTAGCTTTTGTTCCTGACGCTACTAACCAACAGTCAGCAGGTGCTGGTTCTAACAGAGCAGAGGTAAACTTAATTTCTGAGGATTTTAAAATTCCACAAGTTTTTAGAACTAATCTAGCATTAGATGTTAAACTTCCCTTTGGTGTTACAGGTACTTTAGAAGGTATTTACTCTAAAACTGTTAACAACGTTTTATATACGGATATTAACCTAAAGCCTAATACAGGAGCTACGCTAAATCCTTTATTGTCTAACAACGCGGATACAAGGTTAGTTTACGGGCCAAAAGTTGACGCTGCAAACTTTACAAATGCAATTTTACTAGATAATACTAACAAAGGATACACTTACAATTTAACAGCTCAATTGCAAAAGAACTTTAGCAACGGAATTTCTGCTATGTTCGCTTATACCAATACAGAGGCAAGGTCTATCAACGATGGTACGAGTAGCACCGCACTTTCTAATTGGGAATTCCTTCAGATAGTAAATGACCCAAACAATCCACAGTTAGCTACGTCAAACTTTCAAACAAGACATAGAGTAATTGGGTCTTTGAACTACAAAATCAATTACGGAAAGGATAAAGCTTTCGGAACAGGGATTTCTGTGTTCTACGCAGGTGTTTCTGGAACACCATTTACGTACTTGTATAACGGAGATTTAAATGGTGATGGGCATGATAGAAACGATTTGTTCTATGTGCCGAGAGATCAAAGTGAAATTAGATTATTGCCTATAGCTGGATCTTTTCCAGTAAGTGTGGCTGACCAATGGACTGCGTTAAATTCGTTCATTGAATCTGACCCGTATTTGAATACAATACGCGGTGAGTATACCCAAAGAAATGGCGCTGAAACGCCTTGGCAACATCAGTTTGATGTTAGGCTAACTCAAGATTTGGGGGTTTTAGCTAGAGGGACTAAAAACAAATTACAGTTAACGTTCGATGTGTTCAACGCAGGAAACTTATTGAATAAAGATTGGGGTCGTTCTTACTTTGTGTCAAACCAAGCGTTAACATTGGTTAGCTATGATTCAAGAAATGCTGGATTTACATTTAAGGCTCCTTCAAGTGGTAAGGGATACCAAACTGCTGCGTTTGATTCTTCATGGTCAGGCCAATTTGGAATTAGATACCTTTTCAATTAAGATTTATATTTCAACAACAAAGAAAGCCGCTCCTAAAAAGAGCGGCTTTTTTGTGTTTAAGCGATTTAATAGGTCAACACAGTATGGGCATTCTGTTACTCGAAAGCGTTATGTAAACTTACGTTATGACGGTATACATTAATAGCCTACCCAAGAAAATATTCAGCAAACCCCTAAAGTATCCACAAACTAAAAACATCTTGGTCTTTAAAATATATAAAAGCAAAAATTGAACCTACAAAGCCCGCCTATATCCCATAACCTTACGCTGATACCAACCACTTAAAACACTAACGCCAACTCCATTCGTTTTTCCGCCACTGGCATGTATAAAACTTACCGGGCTACCCTTTGCAGAAACAACAATCCCAATTTGATAAACAACTTTCTTTACGCTGTCTGTTTTTGAAAATAATACAATATCGCCTTCGCTAACATCTGCGATTGGGACATTGTCGCCAACAGCAATATAAGCCGGTGCATATTTGGGCAAATCAATTTCAAAATGCTTAAAAATAAAATTTACAAATCCAGAATTATCAAAACCTTTTTCTGGAGTGTTTGCGCCATAAACATAAGGTTTCCCTATCATCGTTTTGGCGTAATTAACTAACGCTTCCGCTTTGGCATTAACCACAATGCCAACTTTTACAACAGGTTTTGCGGGAAGCGGAATGCTATCTGGTTTTTTAGCAGTCAACAAGCTGTCCGGTTTGGTCACTAATGCGCTATCCGGTTTTTCAGGTAAAACTGGATGGCTGGTGTCACGTTGCACCACAATATACCTTACGCCAGTATCAATCACATTTCTGCTGGCTGCTATAATGTTGCTTCGGTTCGGTTGATAATCGCAGGCCTGTACCACAAAAAATAAAGTGAGTAAACTAAATATTTGGATTAAATTCTTCTTCATCAAAATTAAATCAATAACCTTTTTCGGCTTTGGTTTTAAAAATACAAAGGTAAAACTAATAAACCTCGGCAAATTTCTAATTTTGTCCTGCAGCATCTAAAAATTTTTATCTTTGCCCATGCAAGAGAAAATCCTAATCCTCGATTTTGGTTCGCAGTACACTCAATTGATTGCAAGACGAGTGCGTGAACTAAATGTTTATTGTGAAATACACCCCTTCAATAAAATTCCAGAAATTGACGAATTTACCAAAGGCGTAATCCTTTCTGGTAGCCCTTCTTCCGTTCGTCAAGAGGGCGCACCACAAGTTGACTTTCAGCAGTTCCATAAAAAATTACCATTATTAGGCGTTTGTTACGGCGCACAATATATGGCGCAAAAATCTGGTGGACAAGTTGTTCCGTCAGAGATTAGAGAGTACGGCAGAGCAAATTTGGAATATATCCACATCAACAATCCGTTGATGAAAGATATGCCAACGCATTCGCAAGTGTGGATGTCTCATGGCGATACCATCAAAGATATTCCTGCCGATTTTGAGATTATTGCGAGTACAGAATCTGTAAAAGTAGCGGCTTATCAAATCAAGGATAGCCAAACTTACGGTATCCAGTTTCATCCAGAAGTGACACATTCCACCGATGGAGGTCAGTTATTGAAAAACTTCTTGTTAGACATTTGCGGTTGCACACAAGACTGGACGCCTTTCGCTTTCGCGGAAGAAACCATTGAAGCTTTGAAAGAGCAATTAAAAGATGACAAAGTAGTTTTAGGTTTGTCCGGAGGGGTAGATTCTTCAGTAGCAGCATTGATTTTACACCAAGCAGTCGGTAAAAATTTGCATTGTGTATTTGTTGATAACGGTTTGTTGCGCAAAAACGAGTTCGAGTCGGTTTTGGATTCTTACAAAGAATTGGGCTTAAACGTAAAAGGCGTAGATGCGAAACAGAAGTTTTACGATGCTTTGTCAGGAATATCAGATCCAGAATTGAAGAGAAAAGCCATTGGCAGGGTTTTTATAGAAGTGTTTGATGAAGAAGCACATCTAATTTCAGATGTTAAATGGTTAGCGCAAGGAACTATTTACCCAGATGTTATCGAATCAGTTTCTGTAAACGGCGGACCATCGGCGACCATAAAATCACACCATAATGTGGGCGGTTTGCCAGATTTTATGAAGCTTAAAGTAGTTGAACCATTAAAATCTTTGTTTAAGGATGAAGTGCGCAGAGTTGGTAAAGCTTTAGGTTTGCCAGCAGATATTTTAAACCGTCATCCTTTTCCTGGACCAGGTTTAGGAATTCGTATTTTGGGCGATGTTACGCCAGAAAAAGTACAGATTTTGCAAGATGCAGATCACATCTACATCAAAAATTTAAAAGAATCCGGTTGGTACGATAAGGTATGGCAAGCGGGGACCATTTATTTACCGATACAGTCGGTAGGCGTAATGGGCGATGAGCGTACTTATGAAAACGTGGTTGCGTTAAGAGCCGTAGGCTCTGTAGACGGCATGACTGCAGACTGGAGTCATATCCCTTACGAGTTGCTGGCCAAAATCTCCAACGAAATCATTAATAATGTAAAAGGAATAAACCGAGTAGTGTATGATATTAGTTCTAAACCACCTGCAACAATTGAGTGGGAATAAAATTTTGAAATCAATAAGATTAAAGAAAATAGTGAAGGCTTTTAGGCTTTCACTATTAACTATTTACCGGTCATTTTTTAAGTTGAAGCCTTTTAGGTCCTCACTACTCACTGTTTTCTATTCACTTTTTAGCTCACGGTTTAAGACTTTTTACTTTTTACTTTTACCTTTTTACTTTATAACGTCTTGTTCGCCCAAAACTACTCCAGTAAGTAGGAAGCCAATACCGCCACAAACGGTTGAGGATAAAACGCCAGAAAAGCCGACACCCCCTAAAAAAGAGGAAGCAAAACCTAAACCGCAGGTTAAGAAAAAACCAGAAATGGTAATTTCGTTGATTTTGCCTTTCGAACTGCGAAGCATCAACTATAAAACGGCTACTATTTCTGATTTACGAAAAGCGGAAATTGCAATCGATTTTTACCAAGGTTTTAAAATGGGTTTAGATTCTGTGGCAAATACCAAAGGCGATGTAGACTTTAAATTGCAGGTTTTCGACTCTAACGATAGTCCGACTTCTTTAGGCGCTTTGGCGATGAAGTCGGCTATAAAAAACTCCGATTTAATTGTTGGTCCCGTTTTTCCGAACGGCATTACCGCTTTTTCAAGATATAGCAAGGAAATGAAGAAACCAATGGTATCGCCTTTGGCCGCATCGGACCCGCAAACATTTAATAACCCCTATTTAATAACGGTAAATAACTCTTTAGATCAACACGCTTATAAAGCAGCAGAATTCATTAAATCAGATTTGAGACCGAAAAAGGTTTTGCTGATCAGAAGCGGTCAGGCAGATGAGTTCAAATACGCTGTTCCCTTTAAAAAAGGAATGGAGACTTTGGCTAAAGGATACCCTGTTTCAGAGATTGGAATCAAAGCCGTTGGTTACGAAAACATTTATAAGTCTCTTAATCCTTCTGGCTTAAACGTAATCGTTTTGCCATCTACAGATCGGGTTTTTCTATTGACTATTTTTAAGGAGTTAGAGAAAATCAGTCAGACCTTTCAGATTGCAGTCATTGGGCATCCAGGGTGGGAGCGAGCTACTTTTTTAAATTTTCAACAGCTAGAAACAATCAACGCTTACATCAGTTCGTCTTATCAAATCAACTACAACTCTTACAGAAGCAGTGATTTTGTGAAGTATTACCGCTCAAATTTTCCCGTTGAACCAACTGAATATGCGTTTAAGGGTTTTGACATCGCTTATTATTTTGGGATGTTAATGAACAGCGAAAACCATCAATTTATGGACAAGCTTTTGGATGATAAATTTGACGGCATTCATAACGACTTTAGTTTTAAAAAAGATGCACTATCAGGTTATTACAACAGTAGTTTGATGATGTTGAAGTACGAAAACTCGCAAATGGTAAAGGTTGATTAATATGAAAGCATTCCACCAATTAGCTACCGTTGAAAATATTTTAAAGGAATACACTTTTGACCAACCGTTCTACAGATTTTTAGCTACTTACTATCGCCAAAATAAACAAATGGGTTCTAGGGATAGGCGTACCGCAAGTGGTTTGCTCTATAATTACTTTAGATTGGGGAAAGCTTTGCCTTCCGAATCTTTAGAAAATAGACTAGCTGTCGCGGAGTTTTTGTGCAACACGGCAACCAATGCTTTCATTAGCTATTACAAACCCGAGTTTGAGGAGTTTGTCAATTTAAGCTTGGCTGAAAAACTAAAGCATGTAAAAAACAAATTCTCTGATTTTAAGCTCGAAGACGTATTTCCGTTTGGCGATAAGTTGTCTGACGCAGTTGACAAACAAGCTTTTTATAAATCACATTTTGTTCAGCCCGATTTGTATATTAGGATGCAACGCGGAAAAGAGAAGCAAATTATCAAAATTTTAGAGGATGCAGGTTTAGTTTTTAAACAGTTGAATGAGCAAACTTTGGCCTTACCGAATGGCACTAAGCTGGATACAATAATTATCGATCAAGGTATTTACGAGGTTCAAGATGTTTCGTCACAAAAAGTAGGAGAATTTTTTAAACCACAAAAATGGGATAAATGGTGGGATTGCTGTGCAGCTTCTGGCGGAAAATCGTTACTGTTGCTTGATGAAGAACCGACAGTGAAATTATTGGTTTCCGACAACCGAGAATCCAGTTTGGAAAACTTAAAAGAAAGATTTTTTCTGGCCGGAATTAAAGGTTACCAACGTAAAGTGTTAGACTTAACTCAAAATCAAGATTTGCTTTTGCATGATTATGAGTTTGATGGAATTATTTTGGATGCACCTTGTAGTGGTTCTGGCACTTGGGGGCGTACGCCCGAAACAATTACCTCATTTACAGATAGTAAAATTAAGTTTTACACAGAGTTGCAACGTAAGATTGCGAAGAACGTGGTGAAATATCTAAAGCCAAATAAGCCACTTATTTATATTACCTGTTCTGTATTTAATGCAGAAAACGAAGATCAGGTTAAATGGTTGTGCAAAAGCTTTAACCTTAAAG
>JBBSTQ010000029.1:0-15956 GCA_038235745.1 Sphingobacteriales bacterium | reverse complement strand
CAGAAACTGGTAGACAAAATTGCAGGGATATTTGTACCGATAGTGATGGCCATCGCCCTGCTTACGCTGTTAATTTGGGTGCTTGTCGGCGGCGAGAATGCCTTAACGCATGGAATGCTTGCAATGGTAACGGTATTGGTCATCGCCTGCCCGTGTGCATTAGGACTTGCCACACCAACTGCTATTATGGTAGGCATTGGAAAAGGTGCAGAAAGCGGCATCTTAATCAAAGATGCAGAGGCGTTGGAATTGGGGCATAAAGTAAATGCTGTTGTACTAGATAAAACAGGGACGCTTATCAAAGGTAAACCCGAGGTAACAGAGTTTATCTGGCAGGAAGGATCAAAACAAGATAGACAAAAGCTCACGAAGATATTTTTCAGTTTAGAGCAACAGTCCGAACATCCCTTGGCAGAAGCAATTGTGAAACACCTGAAAGCAGAAAGTAGCGGTTTAATTGACTTAAGTGAATTTGAAAGCCTAACCGGAAAAGGCGTGAGAGCAGTTTATGAAGGCCAAACTTATTGGGCCGGAAGCCATAAAATATTAAAAGACCAGCAGATTGTTGCTCCGCAATCTTTACAGAAAGAAATAGATGCTTTGCAACAACAGGCTAAAACAGTCATTTATTTTATTGATAAAACCCAAGTCCTTGCAATTGTTGCCATTGCAGATCAAATTAAAGAAGGCTCGGCAAAAGCTGTAAGCGAATTAATAAGCCGGGGAATTGCCGTTTATATGCTTACCGGCGATAACCAACAGACTGCCGCTGCAGTTGCTGCGGAAACCGGAATTACAGACTTTAAAGCTGAGGTTTTACCTTCCGATAAGGCGGATTTTGTTAAACAGTTGCAGGCACAGGGAAAAGTAGTGGCCATGATTGGCGACGGCATTAACGACAGTCAGGCGTTAGCTCAAGCCGATGTTTCCATTGCAATGGGAAAAGGCTCGGACATTGCTATTGATGTTGCTAAAGTTACACTGGTTTCTTCCGATTTAATGCAGGTGCCAAAAGCCCTCCGTTTATCGAAACTAACGGTTCGTACCATCCGTCAAAACTTATTTTGGGCGTTCATTTATAACCTTATCGGTATTCCAATTGCAGCGGGTATTTTGTATCCGATAAATGGCTTTTTATTGAACCCAATGATTGCAGGAGCAGCTATGGCGTTGAGTTCCGTATCGGTTGTCAGTAACAGTCTTCGACTCAAATTTTCTAATTTAATTTAAATAAAAAACAAATAATTCATGGAAACATTAAAATTTAAAACCAATATTAAATGCGGTGGCTGTATAGCCTCTGTAACTCCTCACTTAAATAATTTGTCAGGTGTAGATAAATGGGAGGTTGACACGCAAAATCCAGACAAGGTATTAACCGTTCAAGCAAATTCAGGATTGGATAGCCAGAAAGTGATTGATACACTTAAAGGTGCTGGTTACAGCGCCGAGAAAATTAAATAATACTTCACATTTTCATCAAACATCAAGCTGTTATTCGGCTTGATGTTTGTTCTTTTAAATACGTGATTTAAAACCAATAAAAAAGCCGTCACGTTATTAGACAGTCATTGGCAATTAAAAATTTGTGAAAAGAGTTTTAAATTTGTCGCAGTCTCTGATTAGTTATCAGTATCAATTTACCCGAAAATAATGTTATTACATATAAAGAATATGGTTTGTGATCGATGCATTACCGTCGTTAAGCAACAACTGGAACATTTAGATTTGCAGGTTTCTGAGGTTTCCTTAGGTACCGCAATTGTGTCTCCAGAGCCCAACGAAAACAAGCTGGCTGAAATTGCTTCCACACTCAGTGTACTCGGTTTTGAACTGATTGATAAAAACAAGGACAAGCTGATTGAGGGCATTCGTAATG
Source organism: Sphingobacteriales bacterium (assembly GCA_038235745.1). Lineage (GTDB taxonomy): Bacteria > Bacteroidota > Bacteroidia > Sphingobacteriales > Sphingobacteriaceae > Pseudopedobacter. Next base: position 14,077 of record JBBSTQ010000029.1, on the reverse strand, counting down.
TGATCATCGGGTTGATACATCACTCCGAAATACCGGAACTTCATGTTAATTTTAGTCAGGCACTTACCGAGCGGTTGCATAAAGAGTATGGGTATTTGAGCCGGTTATTTTCTGATAGTGAAGGCATTACTGTAGAAAAGTTTATCATTCAACAAAAAATTGAAAAGGTAAAAGAGCTTCTTCAATACGGAGAACTTAACTTGAATGAAATTGCTTGGAAAATGGGCTATAGTAGCAGTTCCCATTTATCTAATCAATTTAAAACAATTACCGGTCAATCTCCAAGAGAATTTAAGACCAAGGAGGTCAACAACCGCAGACCGCTTGATAAAATTTAAAACGTTTTTATCATTTAATTGAGAGAAACATAGCCTAAGAAAACAAGTATAACAACGGTTATCAGCAAATAACACCGAATAAATATTTACCACTTAAAACATTAAAATTATGTCAAATCAAAAATTGAAAGACTGTATTAATGCCTGCTTGGCTTGTTCAGTTTCGTGTAACAACTGTGCTACCGAATGTTTAAAAGAAGACGATGTTAAAATGATGGAGAAGTGCATCCAATTAGATATGGAATGTGCAGCACTTTGTCGCTCTGCCGCCGAATTAATGAGTTTAGGAAGCGAACACAGTGCTGACTTGTGCAAAATATGCGCTGAAGCTTGTACCGCCTGCGCCGCAGAATGTGAAAAGCATGCCGAAATGGGTATGGAGCATTGTAAGGAATGCGCCGAAGCATGCCGAAAATGTGCTGAGGCTTGCGAACAAATGGCAACAGCTGCTTAAAATGTTTGATGATGATTGTCTGCCTTTTTCTGGCAGACAATCATTTTATATTTAATATTATCTCTTGTTTTTGCAAACGCTATTATTGCTAATTCTACTGAGTGGTGTAATGCTATTTCGCTGGATACATTACACATGAGTTTTTGTTGAAAATGGAATTCAAAAAGCGAGTTACAAACTATCCACTAGGGTTCAATTAACCTAATTCCACTACTTAAATGCCATGGATACAAAATAAACTTTAAATACTAGGCTCGTTTATTTAAAGATACACTAGCAACTAAAAACTAAATAGTGAAAAAACTAATCATATTACTACTGATGATTTGCACAGTGCAAATCTCATTTGCACAGCATGACATGGCAGGGATGAAAAAGTCTGCGGAGAAGGTTACTTATACCTGCCCGATGCACCCCGAAATTAATGCAGATAAACCGGGGAATTGCCCGAAGTGCGGAATGAAACTGGTGCCGAAGAAATCTAAAGTGAGTAAGCCAGCGGCGACCGTTCCAAGTAAAAAAGCAAAGATGGAGATGCCCGTCAAAAAAAGAACACCAAACAAGGCAGTCAACACTCAAAAACAGAATATGTTGGGCTACACCTGCCCAATGCATTCAGAGGTTCACGCTTTAGAGCCAGGTAATTGCCCAAAATGCGGAATGGCTTTGGTAAAAGAGAAAAATCGCTCAAGTGATATGGGTGGCATGAAGATGCCAACTAATGACACCGATAAGGCAAGCGATATGCAGGGAATGGAAGGTATGCAGATGGGAGGCGATAGTGGTGCAAATGCACAAAACATTAAAATGGCGAAAACAAACCTGGGGCCAATCAAATATGTTAAACATCCTTTTCCTCCACGTACGGTAAGATACGATTTGTACATAACTGATACTACAGTAACTTATGGGAAAAAACCAACACGGGCAATTGCTGTAAACGGACAGATCCCAATGCCAACGCTTACCTTCACAGAAGGAGATACCGCATTAATTTATGTCCACAATAACTTAAAAGAAGAAACTTCTTTGCACTGGCATGGACTTTTCTTGCCAAACAAAATGGACGGTGTGCCCTTTCTTACGCAAATGCCAATAAAGCCGAATAGTACCTATATCTACAAGTTCCCTATCATTCAACACGGCACCCACTGGTATCACAGTCATTCTGGTTTACAAGAACAGATTGGCATGTACGGTGCATTTATCATGAATAAAAGAGCAGAATGGGATATACCAACGCTACCAGTAATTATTAGTGAATGGACTGATATGAATCCGAAGGAAGTTGACCGTAGCCTTCATGCTGCAACAGACTGGTTCGCTATCCAAAAAGGGGCAACACAAAGTTATTTAGAAGCCATTAAAGGCGGGCATTTTAAAACCAAAGTGGCCAATGAATGGAAACGGATGTCAGCAATGGATGTGAGCGATGTATATTATGATGCATTCCTTCTAAACGGTAAACCTTCTGTCGAATATTCTTCTGCTCCCCTCTCCTTGGGAAAGGGGGTGAGGCTTTTTAAAGCGGGTGATAAAGTTAGGCTGCGTATTGCCAATGCAGGAGCATCTGATTATTTCTGGCTAAAATATGCAGGCGGTAAAATTACGGTTGTGGCTACGGATGGAAATGATGTGGAACCTGTAGAGGTGGATAGGCTCATCATAGCCGTATCAGAAACCTATGATGTGGTAGTCACTATTCCTGATAACAAGAGTTACGAGTTTTTGGTAACCCCGGAAGACCGTACCAAATCTGCTTCTTTATGGTTGGGAGCTGGCGAAAAAGTGACAGCAGGTGCAATGCCACGGCTAAAGTATTTTGCAGGCATGAAGATGATGAACGAGATGATGGATATGCAGGGAAACATGACAGAGATGGAGGGAATGAATATGCAGAACCAAATCATGGATATGAATACCGTAATGTACCCTGAAATAACCGGTGCAGAAGAGACAAAAGAACCTAAAAAAGGGACTTCTGGTATGCACATGAACCATAAAAAAGGTATGTCTGGTATGCAAATGCCGAACACAAACAGCATGGCAGGGATGAATATGGCCGCTGATAGTCCGGACATTGTAACGCTTAATTACAATATGTTGCGTGACCCTAAGAACACAACTTTACCGGAAGGCCCCTGGAAAGAATTGAAATTTGACCTTACCGGCAACATGAACCGCTACGTGTGGACGTTGGACAATAAAACGGTATCAGAGAGTGATAAAATCCTAATTAAAAAAGGAGAGAACCTTCGCATAATTATGTATAATAACAGCATGATGCGTCATCCGATGCATTTGCATGGACATGATTTTAGGGTAATCAATGGAGAAGGCGAAAATGCCCCGATGAAAAACGTGTTGGATATTATGCCAATGGAACGCGACACCATAGAGTTTTCGGCAACAGAAAGTGGCGATTGGTTTTTTCACTGTCATATCCTTTACCACATGATGAGCGGAATGGGCAGGGTGTTTAGTTATGAGGATTCTCCACCCAACCCAGAAATACCAAACCCAAAATTGGCCCAAAGAAAATTAAACAGTGATGACCGCATGTTCCATCTGATGGGATCAATTGGACTGGAAAGCAACGGTAGTGATGGAGAATTGATGCTTGCCAATACCCGTTATAAATTATCTACGGAATGGCGGTTAGGTTTGAAAAGTCATCATGGTAACGAGAGCGAAACTTATTTCGGCCGTTATGTAGGCAGGATGCAGTGGCTGTTCCCTTTCGTTGGCTTTGATTACCACTTTAACAGCGTACGTGATGAAACGGAAAAAAACCTTTTTGGGCAACTTAGCAACCAGGCTAACCGACAGGCTTTCGTCGCAGGTTTTCAGTACATCCTGCCTATGAATGTAACCGCAGAAGCAAGGTTAGACAGCAAAGGGAAAATGCGTTTTCAGTTAATGCGAGAAGATATACCGCTTACCAGCAGATTGAGAATGAATTTTATGGCAAACACCGATAAGGAATATATGGGAGGTCTTAGATATATTGTAACTAAATATTTTTCTTTATCTACCCACTACGATAGTGATATGGGTTATGGGGGTGGAATTACGCTGACCTACTAAATTTTAACCAACTTAGACTACATTCTTTAATCAGAAAAAACGGTTGGGTTGTGTCTAGGTTATTAAAAAAGCTAATGCATTATAATTTATATCCCAAACCGACAAAGAAACTTCGTCCATCAGATGGTAAAATTCCTGGGCCAGGATAACCGGTAGCTCGGCGGGTGTAATAAATTTGATTTGCTAAATTATTCACACTAGCTTCAATCGTGAACCTTTTGAGTTGATACGAAGCACTAAAATCCATTATTTGGTAAGCTGGCACTTCGCCCACAACAGCTGCAACGCCACCATCAATTGCATTGGTAGCATCTGTAAATTGTTGCGACAAATAGCTAAACTGGTACGATGCTTTGAACTTTTTATAACCTAGTTTTAATCCAGTCTTTAAATTGGTTTCAGGTACAAACTCCACTTGGTTTCCCTGAACACCAGAAATTACGCTTTTTCTGTAATCAGATTTTATAAAAGCGACATTAGCGAATGTGCCTAACCTCCAATCGGTAGAGGGTTTTTGCAAACTTTCCAAAATGTCCAACTCAGCGTAAGCTTCTATGCCTCGGATAATTGCCTGCCCTATGTTTGTTCGATTTCTTTTGATTCGATTAAACTCATCAACAAACTGAACTTCGCCAATACGGTTGTTGTAATTGAGATAAAACAAACTCACATCGTAATTCACAAATCTCGTTTGTTCACTACGAATTCCTAAATCTAAAGAATAGCCTTTTTCATCCTGCAAATTTGGATCAACCACGGCAGAAGGGTTCGCAATTCTAATATCGCTAAACGTGATTGAACGGTAATTTTGGGAGATATTTCCATAGATATTGAGCACATTGTTAGGCTTGTAACTCAAGCCCAACCCAGCAATCACAAAGTTCCGCGGACTTGTTCTGGTTTCGTCGATTCTCTCATTTAATATTACGTTTCCAGCATTATCCCGTACAATGTTCCGGTAATAACCTTCGGCTTTGGTATTGATAGATTCAAATCTTAAACCCGGCGTTACACTAAATTTAGAGGAAACGTTAAATATGTTTTCTAAAAAGACAGAAGTATTTCTGTTAGGGAAATCGTAATCATTTTGGGTAAACTCCGCTGGGTTTGAAAACTCAAAGTTAGCATCTTTCCCAGTTGACCCTTCGCCTTGTACGGCATGGTTAAATCCGTGATAATATCTTACACCGGCTAACAGTACCGACGGGCGGTCAAAAACTTTATACTTTTTTAGATAACGAGCTTCCGTTCCCCAATTATCAAAATCACCCTTTATTAAATCTCTTGGGTCGTTATTGTCAATAGTTGCCACTCTATTTGGTCTAAATCCTACAGAATATCTTGAGGCAGACAAGCCGAAAAAGCGAATGTTAAACTCGTTATCCGCGTTAAATTTGTGATCGAAATGCAAAGCGTACAAGTTCCAATTTACTTTAAACCAATTACGTTCGCGGTTGCTTTGCCTAGCATCCGTAGCAAACATATCATCGGTTAAACCACCGGGCTGTTGCGCCAAATAATCCATGTGTGTAAAATCTAAACCCAAAGTGGTTTTAGCTGTAAACTGATATTTTACATTTCCGTAAGCAGTGTTGGCATTGAATTTTGAATTTGGTCGCCATCCATTCCCTTGCTTGCGCTGATAAAAGGTGTAATAGCTTAATTTATTTTTAGTACCGCTTGCGCTGATGAAAGAGTTGGAAAAATCAAAAGAGCCTATGGTTTGGCGAGCAGTTATTTCTAACGCTTTGTAAGCAACTGGCTTCTTCATCACAAAATTGATTAAACCGCCGAACTGAGTTCCGTACTGCAAAGACGCGGCGCCTCTAACAATTTGGATTTGTTCAAGCGCTTCAACTGGTGGCGTGTAGTAGCTTTCTGGGTAACCTAAGGCATCAGCACTAATATCATAACCATTCTGGCGAACGTTGAAATTTGCCGTACGGTTAGGATCCAAACCTCTGCCACCTACACTCAATTGTAAGCCTGCACCTTCGTTTTCATAAATATTTAAACCCGGCACTTTTGCGTAAACCTGCCGGGCATTATTGGTGGCAACATTCACGGTTAAATCTGCAATGTTGATGAGTTCAGATTTTTTTCCTTCGTAAATTGCTAAACCTTCCACACTTCTCAAATGTGTAAAACCTGCTCCGGCTTTTTTCTCCTGAACAATAACTTCATTTAGCTGTTGAGGTTGATTGTTAAGTAAAACCTCAACAAAAACATCCTTATCTAAGAGATTGATGGTTTTTACCGCCTGTCTAAAGTTATCACTTAGCGTAATGATGGTATAATTTCCTTTCGGGAGATTTTTAAACTCAAAAAAGCCTTTCTCATCAGTCAAGGTAACGGATTTGCCGTCACTCAAATAAACCGTACAACCTACAATAGTTTTTTGGTTAACAGCGTTTACAGTTTTCCCCTTAATGCTGTATTGGGCAAAACAAAATGTAGAAATCAGAAATAATAATATTGTATTAAAAGCCTTTAATTTCATCGTTAAGGGGTAAAATCCAAGATTTTGGTGCAAAGGTATCGTTTTGCTTCGCTAAATCTACTTTGGGATCAACAAATGTTTGTCCCAACCTGCCGTTCAATGCTACGTAAACATCAGCGTAAACTTGCGGATTTTTGTAGCCTCGCTTGGCATAAGTATCTCTAATTAAATGAGCGTATTGCAAAATAAAATCGGGCTGAGTGCTCATCATTTTTTCTTGTAGCACAGTTAAAAATTCTTGGTTGTTCACTACTTCAGCTTTTCCTGTTGCATCTTTTACAGTGAACTGCGCATAACCAGCTTTTTCCATTAACATCACTCGCCAAGAAAAACGATAACCTTCTTCTGTCCAAAACAACTCGTTTTTATAAAGCATATATCTAAACGGAAATAGAAGTTGTATTGTCAAAAAAACAACAAATAAAACAGTCAAGCTTTTTTGTTGGGTTGATGAAAATTTGAATACATTATTTGTGTGCAATTTGTTTGCAGGAATCTTCAAAAACTTGTTTAGTACATTGATTATTTTCAAGTGGAAGTCTGCCGAGAAGAAAAGTAAAGCCGTTGCAATCATAATATACGGGAACATCCCGATAGGAAATAAAACAGCCGTTAAACCGTGAAATATCACAACCGAAATGTAAGCAAACCATCTAGTTTTTTTGTTCCACAATAAAAATCCGATACTTAAATCGTATAAACAGCCTATCCAACAAAAAATATAGGCCGTGATTGGGTAGCTAAATAACTCGCCGATAATTGGCATCTGATTACGAGCGGGCAACCAAATTTTAAGCGGTAAAGCATGTAATAACCAATCGCTATTAAGCTTTGCTAATCCCGCATAAAAATACAGGATAAACACCATCAACTTTAAAATATCGACGGTCCATTGTGGGATATACGTTGTCTGAATTCCAGTTTTGCGATGCACATCGACCGATAAATACTTAGCTGCTGGTACAAACATCATGATAAAAAGCACCAAACTCGTAAAATAATAATGGTTTAGATATGTGCTTTTATCCATCAGCTCTATGTAGGTAAAGCTAGCAAACAACAAAATACTGGCTTGCCGATAAAACAAGCCGATAGCTACAAAAATTGCCGAAACAGCACAAATCGCAAAAAGAATGTAAGTGTAATTTCCCAATGGTTTGATGAACTCAAACCCGTAAAAGGAGAAAAAAAAAGTAGGTTTGATGTAGAGATCGTAAATCCAGCCGTTACTCCAAAATCGCAAAACACTTAGAAACAACATACAGCCCGTTACTATTCTGAAGATAGCAAGTGGGGCTGCATGTGTTGTTTTGTTTATATAAGCTTTTAACAAAGCGGAAATTTAATCGCCATCATTATCTGTATAGGTAATGGTTATGCTCATTGCTGATGTCATATCTACTTTTAGCAATCGCACTAGCTTTTGCATTTGAACTTGCGTATCAACCATTGGCTGATTATTGCTGGTCACTTGGTTGCTAAGGTTATTGCTTAAAGTATTCAGTTTTGCAGTGCAAACCTCAAATTGTGTCGCAATAATATCTGACAACAAAGTACCGCTTACTGCATCTTTCGCTCCTAAAGAACTCAGGTAACTTTTTATAGAATAGCCCGTTACGTTTGATACATAGGACTTGCCAGTGTAGAAATCATAAGATGCCTGTTGTGCTGTTTTTGCCAAAGTCAGCGATAAATCCTTTTTATAAAAAGCTTCCACTTTTTCTGGAAAAGTTTTACCTGGCGTCATCACTCCTGCAGGAATTCCAATTTTTCCAGATCTAATATATTTCTCATAATTTAATATGTAACCGTTTATCAGTGTAGATGTTGACGAACCTGCATCAATCGCTGTTTTTGATTTGAAAGTATTTGCAAAATCCCCTTTCCAAGCATTGTTGACACTGGTAAGCGTGGTATTCATTTGCGCAACAATCTGCTTTAGATAATTAACTTTTTTTGTTCCCTCAGTTGATGTACTGTAATAAGCAACAATAGCATCATCTGTACCAGCAACCCCGTTGATCAAATAATCCAAAGCAGGAAAACCTTGTGCAGCATAATTTGACGGAAGTTCTAAATTTGCACTTCCTGACGCAATATTAGCCTGGATTATAGTTTCACTTGCTGGGTAAATATTGAAGTGAGACCTAATGGCAAAAGTTTGCCCTGGACCAAAATCAAATAATTCTACTTTTTGCCAAGTGATGTAAGCTTCTTGCCAAGCAGTTCTTAGCGCTAACAAATTAACAGTATTAGGTTGCTTGGTGAATTCGTTAGATTTACTTGACATTACATCAAACTTAGTTTTAAAATCTGCGTAAGCAGGCACAATAATGTTATCGGCAAGATTAGCCAATAGCGCTTTTCTGTCAATAGAGTTACTGTCCTCTTTTTTAGTGGTAGTTCCGTCTTTACCGCATCCAAAAAATAACACCAGAGTAAACAGACCTAAAAAACAACCTTTAATCCAATTCAATTGTGCCTTTTGCATTCTTTTAATTTTTAGTTGATGTTAAATTTAGCTTTTATACTTGCAGATGCTGTGTTGATTTTAGCTTGGGTTAAATCCCAGAAACCATTGCTTGAGCCTAACAACGCTGTTAATACATCGTCAGAGAATTTAGCGTCTGCGTTGTTAACAGTACAAAATCTCAATGAATAAATAAATCCAGCACCTTCGGCTAGTGCATGTGCTCTTCTACCAGCGTCGGCAGGAAAATCTCCCCATTTTTTCAAGTATTCCAAGGCAGAATTAGCGATAGCAAACTCGAACTGTGTTCTAATAAATAAAGCTTGCTTGTTGAGTTCATTGCGGTCGTTGTTCACTATAGCGGCCCTTCCTTTTAAGAACGCTTGGTATATTTTAGAGTAGTTGTCCTTGTTAAATTCCCAAATGTAAGAAGCCAAAAAAGACTCTGTCTTCGGATTTACTGAATTGGTGTAACCTGCATAAATCACTGGATTCAACGTTAAAGCTGCGTAAGCTTCGTCCCAGTTATGCTCTAAAGCGGTATAGTTTTTACCACTAACTAAAGTACTATTGTCTGCATTTAAACCATCTTTCAACAATACATTACCAATATAATCTAGCTGAAAAGCTCCAATTAAGCCTTTTTGAATTACCTGAGCCACTTCTATACCTTTTGCGTCTACCATATAAGTCCCCAATTTACCAGCAACGCCATTTGAAGCCGTTACAGCAAAAAATGGACTAAGCGCTGTGTTAGCTGCTAAATCTGCTTCGATTTTTTGACGAACTGTTGTTGCACTTGCTGCGGATAGAGAAGAAGCAGTAAAATTTTTGAGTCCGAAACCTGCATTGTTTAATGTTGCAAACTCTGTAGATAACTCGGCTGTAAAAGGATTGCCTGTGTTTGCGTACAGATTTCTCGAAACATCAGCAGTAATCAACTGCGTTTTATTTAAATTGATATAAGTGTTTAATCCTTTGAACATATTCAATTTTGCATGACCAGTAGAAAAATCGACAGTGCTGGTGCTATTTGCATCAATAAATGTTGATGCATAAGGCGTGGCGTCTGTATAACCGCTCGCATCTATTTTTGTTCTTAATTGTATGGTATTATCTTCATCTTTTGTACAAGAAGCGAAGGCTAATAATGTGATCGCACTTAAAGTAAGTAGGTTTTTCATTTCTGTTTTCTTTCTTATTATTATTTAGATTAATTATAAACAGTGCAAATGTAGGATAAATTTTTATTCCACAAAAATTATTTAGAATTAAAATAAATAAGGCTCCCATAAGTTTTTTAGATTACGATTTTTTTTGCGATTTAGCGTTTTAAGCGATTTGGAGAGGATTATGCACTTGTTAAAATAAGTTCGATATTTCAACAACGTTAGGATTGCAAATGTTGTCAGTCGGCAGTTTTTTTACAAACTGAAAAAGGAGACGATGGGCGCCTCCTTTTTACTAAACCTAAACCTAAACGTATGAAATTTGTCTCTTCGTCAAAGACAATCAAATACAATCAAAGTCGATGCCAAAAATTAAAATTTGTATAATTACATTTCAAAAACCAAAATTATTTACACTTTAGCGCATAAACCATCATATTTTTATCACGATTTTTGAGACAATAAGGGTCAGCTAACCATTCATGTAAAAATTAGTACACAAAAAAATACCTCGAAACTTCATCAGTTCGAGGCACTTTTATTTTGGAAGTTCCGCTTATAAACTCTTAAGCCAGTCAACTGCTTCGTCTCTGGTTTTTCCAGTTTTTTTCTGAATCTTTCCTAAAGTTTCATCGGCTTTTCCTTCTTCGTATGTTAAATCGTCATCAGTTAAATCGCCGTAAGCTTGTTTCGCTTTTCCTTTGATTTCATTCCATGTTCCTTTAAATTCTAACTTATCCATGATCTTGTTTTTAGTTTTATAAATAGATTAACTACTATTTTATAACCAACCTTCATGCCAGTTTAGGACTAAAGATGAACAGAATCAAGAGCCCTTCAATCTTGGCTCTCCTGATTCTTGTGTCTTGATTCTTGTGTCTTAATTCTTCTTTCTAAACCTTCCCTTCAATAATATCTGCCACCACCGCCGGGTCCAACAACGTAGAAGTATCGCCTACATTTGCCATATCCCCTTCGGCCACTTTTCTTAAAATTCTACGCATAATTTTACCCGATCTGGTTTTCGGCAAGCCCTTGACAAATTGGATTTTATCCGGACGAGCAATTGCACCAATAATCCGGCTTACGGTCATTGCGATATCTTTACGGGTAAGTTCTTCGTCTTCAGAATCTTTATCTAAAATTACGTAAGCATAAATTCCCTGACCTTTTATCTCATGTGGATAACCTACCACCGCAGATTCTACGACATCAGTAAACATATTGATTGCATTTTCAACCTCGGCAGTCCCAATTCTATGTCCCGATACATTAATTACATCATCAACTCTACCTGTAATTCTGTAATATCCATCTTCGTCTCTTAAGCAACCATCGCCTGTAAAATACATACCCTCATAAGTAGAGAAGTAAGTTTGCCGGCAACGCTCATGGTCGCCATAAGTGGTACGCAACATTCCCGGCCAAGGGAATTTGATACAAAGATTACCAGAAACACCATTTCCATCAATCACTTTTCCGTTTTCATCTACCAAAACTGGTTGTACTCCTGGCAAGGGTAAAGTGGCGTAACAAGGTTTCAAAGGGGTAACATTAGCAATGGGAGAAATCAAAATTCCGCCGTTTTCTGTTTGCCACCAAGTATCTACAATTGGGCAGTTTCCTTTCCCGATATTGTCGTTATACCAATGCCAAGCTTCCTCGTTAATTGGCTCGCCAACAGACCCCAGAACCTTTAATGAGGAAAGGTCTTTATCGTTCACAAAGCCTAAACCCGATTGCATTAACGAACGGATTGCAGTTGGCGCAGTGTATAGAGTGTTGACTTTAAATTTATCTACAATATCCCAAAAACGACCTGCGTCTGGATAAGTCGGCACACCTTCAAACATTAAGGTCGTAGCTCCTTGTGCTAAAGGACCGTAAATAATGTAAGAATGACCGGTAATCCAACCGATATCTGCGGTACAAAAATAAACATCGCCAGGTTCGTACTGAAAAACATTTTGGAAAGTGTAAGCTGCGTAAACCATGTAGCCCGCAGTAGTATGTACTACGCCTTTTGGCTTTCCGGTTGACCCTGATGTGTAAAGTACAAAAAGCTCATCTTCGGCGTCCATTTCCTCTGCTGGGCAATCTATTAAACCAAGTGTTTCTACTTTGTGAATTTCATCTTGCCACCATTTATCTCTGCCTTTGATCATTGATATTGGTGTTCTTGTGCGTGTGTAAACAATTACCGTTTTTACGGAAGCACATTGCACCAAAGCATCATCAATCACGTTCTTTAAAGGAATATCTTTAGTTCCTCTAAAACCGCCATCGGCAGTAATTACCATTTCGCATTGTGCATCGTTTATCCTATCGGCGATGGATTGAGCAGAAAACCCGCCAAAAACTACCGAGTGAATTGCACCAATTCTGGCACAAGCCAAAACGGCGATGGCCAATTCGGGAATCATAGGCATGTAAATACAAACCCTGTCTCCTTTTTTTACGCCATTATTTTTTAAAACATTGCCAAACAAACAAACTTTTTCATGAAGCTGTTTATAAGTTAAAGTACGGTGGTGTTCGTTAGGGTCGTTTGCTTCCCAAATAATTGCCGGTTGATCTCCTTTATCAGCTAAATGCCTATCCAAGCAATTTTCTGTAATGTTCAGTTTAGCGCCTTTAAACCATTCTATTTTTGGCTCGGTAAAGTTCCAGTCTAAAACTTTATCCCACTTTTTCTTCCACTGAAAATTCTCAGCAATAGCCGCCCAAAATTCCTCTGGTTGCTCTACACTTTTCTTAAACGCTTGTTTATACTCTTCGATCGAGGAAATCTTAAAACTCATGAATTTGGTGCAATTGGTTTATAGATACGAAATTATAAAAATTAAATTGAAAATCTCTAAATACTGCATTTTGATGCAGTTTTGGCGATAACGCAACAAAATATACCAAACGATCATCACATAAGTTTTACAAATACCGCATGACTATTTTCTGTTTTTAGAATGAAGCGTTAGATTGCCGCGACATCCCCGCCTACGTGGGCAGACTTTTTGCCTTAGCCATTTTACATTACAAAAAAGATGCAGCAAAACGCCCTCCCTGCGTGTAGGGAAATGCGCTTGAGGCTTAGGAAACGCCAAAATTATTGCCCTGCAATTATATTTAAAAGTTTTTTGAAACGCTGTTGTGATTACGAAAGAATTTTGTGATATTTGCAAACTCTTTGTAAAACTGAGTTTTAATTAGAAAATAGGAAACACAACATATACAGTCATGTCAAGAATTTGTGATTTAACAGGAAAGAAAACAATGGTGGGAAATAGAGTGTCGCACTCTAACGCTAAAACAAAACGTAAATTTTATCCAAATTTACAGATGAAGCGTTTTTACCTTCCAGATGAAGATCGTTGGATAACTTTAAAAGTATCAACGTCTGCTATCAAAACGATAAACAAAATCGGAATAACCGAAGCTATCAGCAGATTCATATTAAAAGGATCTATTTAATTTAAAGAATCAACACCGCTTTATAATGGCTAAAAAAGGAAACAGAGTTCAGGTAATTTTAGAATGTACTGAACATAAGGAAAGTGGGATGCCTGGAACATCTAGATATATCACTACAAAGAATCGTAAAAACACTCCTGAGAGACTGGAAGTTAAGAAATTTAACGCAGTACTTAGAAAAGTTACAGTTCACAAAGAAATTAAGTAATCGACGCTATTCTGTAGCATAAACAATATTTAACATGGCAAAGAAAGTAGTTGCAACACTAAAAACCGGAACCGGTAAAGAATACTCAAAAGTTATTACCTCTGTAAGATCTCCAAAAACTGGTGCTTACTCTTTTAAAGAGCAAATTGTACACAACGACCACGTTAAAGATGCTATTTCATTAGCAAAAAACAGTTAATAATAATTGTTAGAAATAATATAACAAGCCGTTCCGAAACTCCCGGAATGGCTTTTTTTGTTTAAATTTATCGCCCATGGGATTATTTGATTTCTTTAAGAAAAAAGAACAAACTGTAGAACAGCAAGAAGCATTAGAAAAAGGCTTAGAAAAAACTAAAGACAACTTTTTTGAAAAAATTAGT
>JBBSTQ010000028.1:0-16008 GCA_038235745.1 Sphingobacteriales bacterium | reverse complement strand
GCTTGGTTGTTCATTACTGTGCTTCCTCCTTATTTTGGTTTCGATGGTGCCATTATAGCTATTTCTATTGCTACTATTGCAGAAAGCGTCGCTATTTATTTAGGCATACCGTTTTTATTAGGGATTTTAAGTCGTGTGGTTTTAGTGAGATTGAAAGGCGAAGAATGGTATAAAAACAAGTTTATCCCGGCAATTTCTCCCATCACACTCATCGCATTGCTTTTCACTATCGTGATTATGTTTTCTTTAAAAGGAGAGTTGATTGTTGAGATTCCGCAAGATGTTTTAATTATTGCTTTGCCCTTGCTAATTTATTTTACTTTGATGTTTATCATTGGCTTCTTTGTAACTAAAGCAATGGGAGTGACTTACGATAAAACAGCGGCGGTGGCATTTACTGCCGCAGGTAACAATTTTGAATTAGCAATAGCTGTAGCAATTGCGGTTTTCGGTTTAAACTCAGGTCAGGCATTTACTGGCGTAATTGGGCCCTTGGTTGAAGTTCCCGCATTGATTTTGCTAGTAAAAGTTTCTTTTTGGTTGAAGCGAAGGTACTACCGCACCGACAATCTTGTTTAGATATTTTGTTTGGATATCGTAAATGATAAATAACACCAAATATGGTTGATAAATAGTCTAAGGGCAATTTTTTAAAACACATAGAGACATAGGTTTTCGAGAAAGAAATAGAGGACATAGTCTATGTTCCGCGAAGCGGAACGCTATGTGAATCAAAGCTGCCAGCTCTTCGTCGATACAAATCTATGTTTCTATGTTGTGAATGTTAGACCAATATATACGCATAAGTGGTACAAACGATATAAATTTGCTTAATGAAAAAGCTTTTCCTTTATACAATATTCTTAGTTATTTCGCTTGTCCAAATCTCTTGCGGATTTCAAAGCACAGATACAACCAACCAGCAACAATATCTGACAGTTACAAAAGTTGTTGACGGCGATACCTTTTGGGCGGATAATGGTACGGAAAAAGGCCTAAAAATCCGGCTGATTGGAGTAGATGCGCCAGAGTCTAGAAAAACAGGCAAAAAAGAAATCGGTTATTATGGCAAGGAAGCCAAAGCTTACCTGAAAGAAATGCTTGATGGCAAACGCATTAGACTGGTAAGCGATGTTGATTCACTAGACCGTTATGGTCGTACACTTTCTTATGTTTACCTCGAAGATGGAACCTTTGTAAATGCCGATTTGATGAAAAACGGCTATGCAATGGCGATGACTATTCCTCCAAATGTGAGGTTTGCAGATTTGTTTGTGCAGTTGCAAAGAGAAGCAAGAGATAATAAACTGGGTTTATGGGGCAAAGATTGAGTCTTTGTGTTTAAAATGACATCATCATATCCGTTTAAAGAATGAGCTAAATTTCTGTACTTCATTGGCCTTTTCTTCTAATTCCACAAGGATTTCTTCATACACTCATCCATGCGCCAAAGCACCTAAAATAAGTTATTATTGAATAATCCATTTTGTTAACATTAACTTAACATTAGAACGGAACGTTTAACCGATTTTTGAACGATAAAAACTAGAACTTAATATGGAGCAAATTTATGTAATCATGTTAATTGCCTTAGGTGTTTTGGCAATTATTGATTTGATGGTTGGCGTAAGTAATGATGCAGTGAATTTTCTTAATTCTGCTGTAGGATCCAAAGCGATTTCATTTAAAGTAACCATGATTGTTGCCAGTCTTGGCGTTTTATTTGGCGCCATGTTTTCTAGCGGAATGATGGAGATTGCCAGAAGTGGCATTTTTGTACCCAGCATGTTTAGCTTTAACGATGTGATGATCATCTTTTTGGCAGTCATGATTGCTGATATCTTACTGTTGGATGTTTTCAACTCTTTAGGTTTACCAACTTCAACCACAGTTTCTATTATTTTTGAATTATTGGGTGCTGCGGTATGTTTGGCGCTTTATAAAATATACACATCAAACAGTAGTCTTGAGACTTTAGGCTTATATATAAACACTAAGAAAGCTACCACAATTGTGTACAGTATATTGCTTTCTGTGATTTTATCTTTCACTTTGGGAGGGCTTGTACAGTATATATCACGTTTAATCTTCACTTTTCATTATCAAAGGAAACTGAAATATTTTGGTTCTATTTTCGGGGGAGTTGCCATTTCGGCGATAACCTTTTTTATATTGATCAAAGGATTAAAAGGTGTTTCTTTCATCTCAAAAGAACAGTTCGCATGGATTGATCAGCACCAGCTTTTAATTTTAGGCGTAAATTTTGTTTTTTTCGTTCTCCTTTCTCAACTGCTGATCAGCTTTTTTAAAGTTAATATTTTAAGGGTTATCATTCTTGTAGGCACATTTGCTTTGGCACTTGCTTTTGCAGGTAACGATTTAGTAAACTTTATTGGGGTGCCAATTGCCGCGTTTAATTCGTACCAGATATTTGCGGGAAGCAACATTCCGGGCGACGAATTTATGATGGGCGCTTTGGCTAATGACGACATAGTTGCGCCGTTTTACTTTTTGATGTTGGCGGGTATAATCATGGTCATCACGCTGTGGACATCTAAAAAAGCAAAAAGCGTTATAGAAACCGGTGTAAACTTATCACGACAGGGAGACGGAGTAGAAAAATTTACACCAAATTCAATTTCACGGGGCATCGTTAGATTTGGAGTTTCCGTAGGCGATGGGATAAATCTGTTTTTGCCAAAAAAGTTACAAATAAAAATTGACAGACGATTTGAGAGTGTAAAGAAATCTACTAAAAACACGGTAGATGAGCCTGCTTTTGACATGGTTAGGGCTTCTGTAAATTTAATGGTTGCCAGTATTTTAATTGCGATTGGCACCTCAATGAAGTTACCCTTGTCAACAACATACGTAACGTTTATGGTTGCCATGGGTACTTCCTTCGCTGATAGAGCGTGGGATAGGGAAAGTGCCGTTTACAGGATTTCTGGTGTTTTTAAAGTAATTAGCGGCTGGTTTTTTACAGCCTTTATCGCATTTACGCTGGCTTTTGTCTTGGCTTACATTTTAGAGGTTGGCGAAGTTTTCGCCTTTGTGGGTTTGTTAATTTTACTGGCAATTATGCTGTATAAAAGCGCAAGAAAACATAAGCAAAAGGTTGTAATTGAAGCAGAAATTAAAAGCTTGCGCAAGGAGGATATAGGAACAGTTAAAGAGATGATTAAGGAAAGTTCTGAGCAAATTTCTAAAGTTTTTTATAAAACCGGTGTGCTGTATGCTAACCTGATCGAAAATTTAAGCTTATATGACTTAGCTAAATTAAAAGAGAACAAAAAAGACCAAAAGAAATTAGAGAAAGAAGTTGATGAGTTGAAAAGCAATGTCTTTTATTTCATTAAAAATTTGGACGATAATTCTGTGGAAGCCAGTAAGTTTTACATTCTAATTTTGGGTTATTTGCAAGACATGGTGCAGTCAATTGACTTTATTTCTGCAAACAGCTACTCCCATGTAAATAACAACCACAAACCAATAAAACCGAATCAAATTAGCGACTTAAAAATAATTGATACTCAGTTACAGCAACTATTACAGTTGATGGAAGAGAGTTTTAAAACGGAAGATTTTTATAAGATCGACCTTATTTTAAATGAAAAAGATGTTGTTTTAGAAACCGTTTCTAAGTTAATCACAAAACAAATCATTAGGATTAGAACCACAGAAACTAGTCCGAAGAATAGTAAGTTGTACCTTTCTTTATTGCTAGAAACTAACGATTTAATAACTTCTATTATGAACTTGTTAGCGTTATTTAAAGAGTTTAATAAGCTAAATAAAAAGTAGGATTTGCGTTGTTAAACAGAAACTTAAGCTGTACTGGGTTTTTTAACCATGATTTAATGTGTGGGTTTTAAATTTTGTTGGGTTGCTCACATCTTCAATCTCCACTTTCTGATCTTTTTTTAGCGTTAGCTATCTGGAATATGGCTTTCTTTGAAAGCCAGTTCTTTTTGCTTTTTCAGCAAAAAAACCGAAGCGATAGCGGAGTATGTAAGACAGCGTAATCCCGATAGCTATCGGGACGCCCAAAATAATTATTAACCCTCCAAACATTATGGCAAAGATTTAGCTTATTCAATTTTCGTTAAAAAAAAATTATGCAAACAGAAATTGATAGTAACATAAAAGTAGATGGCATGGGCGCCATTCTGCATGATAAAGGCGTGTTTTTTAGAGTTTGGGCACCTAATGCCAAGCAGGTTTTTATCACTGGAGACTTTAACAATTGGACGCCAGATGAACTAGAATTAGCACACGAAGAGAATGGTTATTTTGGCGGAAACGTGGAAGAAGCAAAAGCCGGTAGTCAATACAAATTTGTAATTATTGCACAAAATAATGAGGCTTTAACTAAAAACGACCCTTATGCTAGGGAGATGACGAATTCTAACGGCAATTCTGTAGTTTATGATTTGCATGGGTTTGATTGGGAAGGCGATGAATCTTTTATGCCCTATTGGAATGAGGCTGTGATTTACGAACTGCATTTAGGTACTTTTAATGTTAAAGAAAAAGATAAACCTGGCGATTTTTATACGCTGAAAGAGAAGATCCCTTACTTAAAAGATTTAGGCATCAACGTGATTGAAATTATGCCTCCGTTCGAGTTTCCGGGTTCTTATTCTTGGGGATATAACCCAGCCTATCCTTTTGCAATTGAGTCGGATTATGGCGGACCAGACGCATTGAAGGAGCTGGTAAAAGAAGCGCATAAAAATGGAATCGCTGTAGTTTTGGATGCAGTCTATAATCATTTTGGGCCGTCGGATATTGATTTGTGGCAGTTTGACGGGTGGAGCGATAATGATAAAGGTGGAATCTATTTCTACAACGATTGGAAATCTAAAACTCCATGGGGAGATACCCGCCCAGATTACGGACGTTTGGAAGTGCGTAATTATATAAAAGACAATGCCCGTATGTGGCTGACTGATTTCCACATTGATGGTTTGCGCTTAGACAGCACCTATTATATGCGCCACGTGGAAGAAGGACAAGATATGACGCAAGGCATCGAAGAAGCCGTTAGTTTATTAAAAGAGCTGAATGCTGAGGTGCAAGAAAAATATCCTCAAAAAATTATGATTGCAGAGGATTTGCACAACCTAGAGATCATTACGAATTCATTGGAGAGCGGGGGAGTTGGTTTTAGCAGTCAGTGGGATTCAATTTTTGTACACACTATTCGTGATGTGTTGATTACCCAAGAAGATGAAAACCGCGATATGGAAGAAGCCGTAAAAGCAATTACGCAACAATACAGTGGCGATGCATTTAAGAGAGTTATTTATACCGAGTCACATGATGAAGTGGGCAACGGAACGGCAAGAATTGTAGAAGAAATTGGGCATGGCGATGTAAATAATTGGTTCTCTAAAAAACGAGCAAGTTTAGGGATGGCTATGGTAATGACCTCGCCTGGCATCCCGATGATGTTTCAGGGTCAGGAGATTTTAGAGGACAAATGGTTTTCTGATACTGACCCAATTGATTGGTCTTTGCTGGAAATATACAAGGGCTACTTCCACTTGCACAAAGATTTGATTGCTTTGCGCAGAAATCTTTCAGGGACAACTTTGGGTTTAACTGGGCAAAATATCCAATTTATTAGAGTGGATAACGAACAAAAAGTAATCGCTTACCAAAGGTGGAAAGAAGGTGGTGCTAAGGACACTACGGTTGTGGTGTTGAATATATCTGTCGAAGAAAAAGCAGTTTACCGTATCGGTTTTCCTCAAGCGGGGATGTGGAAGGTGCGATTCAATTCTGATTGGCAAGGCTACAACGAAGAATTTGGGAATTACGAATCTTATGATGTGGAAGCCAACGGCGAAGCTTGTGATGGTTTTAACCAAAGCGCCGAGATTTCAATCGCACCTTATACAGCTTTGATTTTATCGCAAGATTAGTTACTAATCAAAGTAGTTTCTATTTAATCCGAAGAACAAGGTTTCTCCAACTCTTGATCTTCGGATTTTGTCTTTTCTACCTTTTTTGATAGTTCAAGGTTCTTGAAATGGAGTTTTTGAGGCATTTCTATTCCTCGTTTCGTATTTTCCACTATCTCTTTAAGAATATACCCATTGCTCTAAATGGCATAGCAGTACATTAGTAATGTTGTACTTTTTATGCCAATTATAAAAATCAACCTAAGTTTTGGTTATTTAGTTACTAATGGTAATTTTAGTTTACCAAATCTTGGTCAACCAAATTAAATTTTTCCAATGTATTTTAAAGCGGTGAGTCTTTTTTTGATTGCTTTTGTGGGCTTGTCTTGTAAGAAAGATACAGCTTCGGCAGCGGCTGTTGTTACTTTGCCAGTTGTAGTGCCATCGCCTATAGTGCCAACTCTGCCCAGCGAATTTAAAGGAGGAGTAGTTTCTGCAGATGGAATTACCAACACTTACGAGTTGATCAACAAATACTTTGGCGGATCAGGAGATGTTATCGAAGCACCAGATTGTGCACATCCCGCATTTGGAGCTCACATTAAACAAGTTTATGACGATTTTTTGAAAAAAAATGTCTTTGCGTTTTACATTCATGTTACGCCAGATAACGACCGCTGTTTACCTGCAACCGATAGGCAACGGAATGAAATTAAAACTTACGATAAATCTCCAGATTCTTTATTAGCCACTTTGGGCGAAACTGTTTTGTACAAATGGAAATTTAAGTTGGATAAGGATTTTAAGCCTTCGCCAAATTTTACGCATTTACATCAAATTAAAGGGCTTGATGGTGATGACGATATGCCGATCATCACTTTTACGGCAAGGTTTAGATCGTCTGGAAACAGATTAGAACTAATCCACACGGCGGGTACAGGTAAAAGCACCTCTTTGGGGAATTTTGCTAATATCCCGCTTAGCGAAATATTAGGCAACTGGGTAGAAGTTACCGAAAAACTGACTTACAGAACCGCAGGAACTTACGAAGTTCAAATCAAGCGGATGAGTGATGACAGAGAATTATTGAATTTCACGCGGACAAATATTGATTTATGGCGAGATGCAACCACCAAATGCCGACCAAAATGGGGGATTTACCGAAGTCTGCTTTCGCCAACCTTTTTAAGAGACGAAACGGTACTATTCAACGATTTTAGCATAACAGAAATAAAAAATTAATCAATACTAAAATGAGGTATAAAGGAATAATTTTTGGATTAGCGATGATGGCTAGCGTATCTGGCTCCGCACAAACTAATAATTGGAAATACGATTTTGGCGAAACAGAATCAATTTTCAACCCCAACCCGGGGTCGTCTTCCAGGAAATTTGGACCAAAGGCAGCCGTAAATCCCGATAAAACCAAGCAGACGGTTAGGGTGCGTAATGCCTCAGACGGTTCAGGCGGATTAGCTATCATTAAAAAAGGACCTTCGTTTTTTCAAGGTGCAGGTTTGGAGATGTTAGCGGGAACCACTACCAGTAAATTTGCCATTTACGATGTACAAAGCAGTGTAGTTTTTAAAAACTCTTTCAATATAAAATTTGATGATTCTACCGTTGGACAGTGGATTTACGCCAATGGAAGCTCTAGTGAAGAGGAAGATACTTTTAGAGGAAACTCTACTATTAAAGAAAGTAGCAATGAAATTTTCGCAGGTTTTAGGTGGCAATTATCTGATGCTGATGATATTGCTTTCGCTTATAGAAACGGTACAAAATGGACAACATTGAAGGGGACAAGCTTCGCTAAAAACACAGAATACACTGTTGATATTTACAGCAATAACGCTAAAGAAGATAAAATTTACACCAAAGACGGAGAGCAAACCATCAAAGTCGGCACCTACCAAATTTGGATCAACGGTAAAAAAGTCGCCATGGATTTCCCTAATCTGGCTTTAGAAGCTGGAAAAGCTTTAAACGCGTTTATCATTTATGGTTACAAGCCAAAAGACAGCGATGCTAAACCTTATATTTGGGTGGATAACATTGCGTATTCAGACAATTTATAAACAAAAATCAATTAAACTTTTATCAATTAAAAATCAATTATTATGAAAAAACTATTACTAACAATCGCACTATTTGCATTTGCAATGGCGGGATTTGCACAGACGCCATCTAATGGGGATTATCGATCAGCTGTAGCTACCGGAAACTGGAATACTCCAGCGACTTGGCAAATAAGATCAGCTGGCGCTTGGGCAACAGCAACTGTTGCCCCGAATTCAGCAAATAATGTTTATATACAGGACGGGCATACAATTAATATAGCTACCGCAAACGTAGATTGTAAGGATTTAGATATAAATATAACTGGGGTCGTAAATATTGGCACTAATATTTTGAATGTAAGTGGTAAAATAAGAGCTTATTCAGGGGTTGCTGAAATTTCAGCTTCCGATGGCGTATATACTGGTACAAGTAGTACATCTTTATCAAGTTCAATGCTTAATACAACTAGCCCTGGTGTTTTAAAATTTGTCGGTATTTCGAGAAACATCTATGAAACTGGCGAGTGGGCGGGTACTCAAACTTCAAATGATGTTGAGTTTGCATTAAGTCCGGGTGCGATAGGAATTTTAATTGATGATATGAAGTTTAATGACTGGACTTTTTCTAGTGGCGTTATTTCAGCTACTTCATCAGCTCGTTTAGTGGTGGGTAATAATATAACTATTAAAAATGGTGCTAGACTAATTTCCGATAGGAACGGTGTAGCAAATACTGTTCTTGGAGCTGGCGCAACCGCAAAATCAAATATTTTCACAATTAATAACGGCGGGGTTTTAGAATTGACAGGAACTGCACCCGCTATCGATGTCACAACATTTGTTAACAATGGAACTGTAGAATACAGTAAAAGCGGTACTCAAACTTTATTGCAGCCGGGTAGCGACCCAACATCTACAACAGCGTTAAACTCGTATCAAATTTTGGTGCTGTCGTCGTCTTCCACTAAAACACCCTTTGCGCCAATCTCTGTAAAAGAGATGATCAAATTTACAGGAACCGCAACATTGGGAGCTACTGCATCACTTCCCATTACTTTAAAAAATGGTAGTTTGATAAATCGAGAAACAACATCTGGAACTCAATTGCCTAGTGCCGCCAACTCAGTTATGTACGGTGAAACAGCTACAGATATCATCAATGTTACGATTGGTGCTACTAACAATGTGAGTAATGAATTAGTAAGTGCACCTAGTCCAGGAAAATTTGGAACACTAACGGTTAACTCTGGTGTAACTTATACTTTTCTTGGTAGTAGAACTTTCATGGATCTGGTAAACAATGGGATTGTTAACCTAAATCCATCAACATTAATGACTATCACTATTAATGGGGACGTATCTGGCTCTGGAACTATATCTAGTATTGCTAGAGCAAGCATATCTATTGGTGGTACAACCGGTGGGAGTGCAGGAACTCTTGCTTTTACAAATTCAAGCCAAAACATCAATAATTTAATCATTAACAGATCAGGTACAAATCCTTCTGTTACTATAGGAAATAGTGTTACAGTTAATGGGAATATTTCTCTTACAAATGGAATAATAAACATACCTCCATCTGTAAACCTAACGACATTATCGTCCACCTTGCATAACGGCGGATCATCAACTAGTTATTTAAATACCCAAAATGCTGGAGCAAACGTAGGCAAAGTTATCGTTCCTCTAACGTCCGTTTCTAAAACTATACATGTGGGTAGCGGGTCTAATTATTTGCCAATCACATTAAATCCAGTAAACGCGTCAGATTTTGCCATCAACGTTTTTCAGGGGGCAACTACAAACGCACAACCAAACGGTACGCCATTAACTGCCGTTCAAAAAGTTGACGTAGTTGATGCCAATTACAATATCGTTAGAACTTCGGGCACAGGAAATTGTGACGTTACTTTAGGTTGGGATGCGAACTTAGAAGGAACTAGCTTTACAGCTTTCCCCGATTCGCAAGTTGGTGTAGCACAGTACACTGGAGGAGCTTACGGTACTTTCGTAGGGCCCGGTGATAATACAGCTAACACAATTAGTACAACGGTGGCTTCTTTTGATCCAATGTTAATAGGTAAAGTAGGTACATTACCAGTGAAATTAATCTCTTTCACTGCAAAAGCAAACAACCAAACAGCAGTACTTAGCTGGACGACCACCTCAGAAGTTAACGTATCTCATTACTTAGTGCAACGTTCTGCAGATGGCAAAACGTTTGAAACTTTAACTTCTATACCAGCCAAAAATACTGCTGGTGTTTTCAACTACGGTTTTGTAGATAACGCTCCAGCTTTCGGTGCAAATTACTACCAATTGGCAAGTGTAGATACTGATGGCACAACAAGCCCAAGCGGTTTACAATCTGTGAATTTTGGAGCGGTTGCAAGCGTAACAGTTTACCCTAACCCAACAAAAGGTGCGGTTAATATTGCAGGTTTGGTAAAAGGCGACGTGGTAAAAGTTACTGATTTATTAGGCAGAGCAATAAATACTCAGGATTACAGTGGCGAAGGTACAATGAGTTTGAGCTTAGATGCTGCAAACAGTGGAATTTACTTAATCACAGTAAGCAACAATGGTACATTAACAAGCACTCAACGATTGATTAAAAACTAATATTTTTTAAAATCGCCCCCGCAAAACGTTTGCGGGGGCTTTTTGCATTAAAGGGCATTTAAGTTTTAAAAAATGAGTTGGAGTAGGTATTTATTCAATAGTTAAACATAACCGAGTGCTTTCTAACTAAAAAGATTTTAAATGGCAGTTTGAGTTTCAGCACAGCTAACAATAAGTCAGAAACTTACTTTGTAAGGCCAGTGCGTAACGGCAAAATTATTACAATATTCAGAAACAAGACTATATTTAGAGCTCAAAACAAAGGGCTGAAAGGTAAAAACATTGTTGTAATAGATTAAATCGCTAAAAAAAGAATAACGACTAGTTAGCGATATGGGTACTAATTAATCAATGACTAATGAACTAAAATAACCATCAGATAAGCCTAACAACCTAACCCCGAAAAACCTAACAAACTAAAAAAACATGCAGAGCAATATATTTCAAGTAGAACCAGAAACCCCTTGGGAAGACTTGGGTAACGGAATTAAAAGACAGATTTACGGTTACAACGACACCGTGATGATGGTAAAAGTAAAGTTTGCGGCGGAAGCGATAGGAGAATTGCATGAGCACCATCACTCGCAAGTGACTTACGTTGAAAGTGGGATTTTTGAAACCAGCATTGATGGTCAATCAAAAACATTAAAAAAAGGAGACGGTTTTTATGCGCCTCCGCACAAAACGCATGGTGTAGTTTGTAAAGAAGCCGGTGTTTTGATTGATGTTTTTAGTCCGCATAGAGAAGACTTTTTGAAGTAGAAGACTTGTCATGTCGAAACTCATTATTAAATGACGGTAAAATAGTTTGCTGAAGATCAACAAAATAAGTAACAAACATCGTCATGTTGAGTGATAACGAAACATCTCACGAATGGGTATTTTCTTTCATAGTAAGTTCTATGTTTTTTACCATAGAGAGCGCAGAGTTGTGAGGGCAGAGTAGAGTTTCATCGCCGTTATGTTGAGTGATAACGTGGCACAGGCACCACTTTTTGACCATCCCTTTGGGAAAACATCTCACAAATAGGTATTCAGAGACAAGGGCGACCTTGCTCTTGAGCTGTTTTCCAATTGGGTGGAGATGCCACACTATTGTTAAACATGCCGATGCCAACAGAGAATTGAATAGCAAAATTGTAGAATTTTTAAAAGATTTAGGATTATGAGAAAATTGAATTTATTGGTAACCGTAATAGGTGTTTTTCTAGCTTTTTCATGTAGCAAAAAGCTTTCGGATGCAAATGGCCAACCTAAGCGTAACCTTATTTTGGTTGCTAACAGTAGCGAATTAAAAAACGTATTGGCAATAGCAAAGCCCGGCGATTCCATCGTATTAAAGGACGGCGTTTACAATGGAAAATTTGTTGTCCCCGCTACGCAAAGTGGCACTAGTAAAAATCCAATAACTTTAATTGGCAGTTCCAAAGCAGTTTTGGATGCTGGAAGTACGCAAACCGGTTATGTATTAAGTCTGCAAGCAAATTATTGGCGCATCAAGGGCATCACAATAACCAACGGACTTAAAGGTATAATTACGGATAACGCAAGTTTTAATTTGATTGATGGAGTAAAAGTTACTCAGATAGGAGAGGAAGCCATTCATTTTCGCAGGTTTAGTAAGCACAATATCATTCAAAACTCAGAAGTCACTCACACAGGCGTAAAAACTCCCGATTACGGCGAAGCAATTTATATCGGTTCTGCGGTAAGCAATTGGTCAAAATATACTAACGGCGAGCCAGACCGTTGCGATTCCAATAAAGTCATCAACAATAAATTAGGTCCGTACGTGGCCGCCGAGTGCATCGATATTAAAGAAGGAACAACTGGTGGTATTATCAGAGGAAATGTTTTTGAAGCTCAAGGAATTACAGGTGCAAATAGTGCCGATAGCTGGATTGATGTCAAAGGAAATTCTTACTTGATAGAAAACAACACGGGTAACAATACACCGCCGTCTGTTTTAAAAGATGGTTATCAAATCAACTGTGCTGTAAAAGGTTGGGGCAGTTATAATGTGTTTAAAAACAATACATGTAACGTAAATGCAAGCGGATTTGGTTTTAACGTACGTTTAAAAAGCAGTAAAGGGGAGACCGTGGGCAACCAAATTTATTCGAACAATAAAGTAAATAATGCAGCAAGCGGCGTGGCTAACATTCTGCTTACAACCGAGTAAAACAAGTGAAAGTAAAATACTTAAGGTTGGTGGATTATCTTTTTAATAGGGGATAATACATTGATATTAACGACGATTTATTTTTTCTTAAGCGCCAAATTCTCTCCCTATAACCTGCTAGGTTTCCAAAACCTAGTAGGTTTGGTTATTGAAATCACTAGACGTTATAATCAATACGTTTCATTAATTCATCTCAGTAAAATTAAAAGGTGTTTGGCTTAACATGTCTGTTTTGCAAAAATCCAAATCATACCCTCAAGTTTAAAAAAGTTGAATATCTTTATCGAAGCCAGAAATCCAAATCAACAAACCCGATATGCCATTTTGCGATACAGATTTAAACCAAAATAAATCACGCAAGTTTTATGAAATCGCTATTGTCAGATTCTTGTTTTTATTAATCCCCTCTACATTTCTAGTAAACACTGTTTTCGCTCAAAAATGGGATTTATCTTTCGATAAACTGACGGTAGAGACAGGCCTGTCGCAAAGTAGTGTGATTTCGATTACTCAAGACAGTATGGGCTTTATGTGGTTTGGCACAAAAGACGGACTAAATCGCTACGACTCTCGCCAGTTTGAGGTTTTCAAAAGCAATATTAAAGACAGTACCTCGCTAAGTAGCAGTCAAAACATAAACGCCCTGCTTACCGATAACGAAGGTAATTTGTGGGTTGGTACACAAGAGGGGCTAAATAAATACCTCCCAGAAACTAAAACCTTTCAACGCTTTTTGTATCAGGCAAATGATAAATTTAGTTTAAGCAATAACACAGTTAGGAGCCTTTATGAAGATAAGGAAGGTTCACTTTGGGTGGGTACAGAAAACGGATTAAATCGGTTGAATAAGAACGGAAAATTTGATAGGTTCTTGTGTAAAGGCTTTGCCGGACAGGGTTTGGTTAGCCCGATTGTTAAAGCAATTTTTGAAGATAGCAAAGGTGTTTTATGGGTGGGTACACAAAGCGGTTTGCTTGCTATTACCGCAATAAATAACAGGTACAGGTTTAAGACTTATTTTCATAATAATACCGATGCCAGTAGTATTTCGGATAATGACATTAACGCTATTGTTGAGGATAAAGAGAAGAATTTGTGGGTAGGAACACATTTTAAAGGTCTCGATGTTCTTTTAAGCGGTACGTCTGGTTTTAAACATTACACTTCAAGCAATAGCGGGCTACTAAGCAACGTAACCAGAAAGATCACGTTAGACAAAACCGGTAATCTTTGGATTGCTACCTTAAACGGCATCAGCATTTATGACCCTTCTTCTAATACCTTTAAAAATCAAATCCACAATCCAGAGAATGTTAGCAGCATCAACCAAAACTCTGTTTATGATGTTTACGAAGATGTGGCCGGATCAATTTGGGCAGGCACATATTACGGAGGTGTAAATGTGTGCCACCCTAATGCCATTCCTTTTAAAGTTTATAAGCACTATTCATATAAAAATTCCTTAAGTAGTAACATCATCAGTGCTTTAAGAGAAGATAAAAAAGGTAATCTTTGGATAGGTACAGAGGCGGAAGGTTTAAATTATTTCGATAGAAAAACGAATGAATTTTCAACATTCAAATCAAACGATGGTAAAAACTCTATTAGTTCTAACTTAATTAAAGCCTTAACTATAGATCAAAAAGAGAATCTTTGGATTGCCGCTTACGAGGGTGGGCTGGATTATTACGATACCAAAACCGGGATTTTCAAAACTTATCTATTGCCTAGCAGTACCCCGCTCAGCGGAAAACGCGTTACCTCTTTAGCTGTCGACTGGCGAAACCGAGTTTGGGCAGGTAGTAGAGGCAATGGATTGTACCTTTTCAATGGCGAAGCTGATTCGTTTGTAGCATTAAAGTCCGGCAATGCTAACTTTTTTTTGTCTGCACTCAATATTGTGTTTTTATTTGAAGACAAACAAAATACGCTTTGGGTCGCATCTGATGAGGGTTTGTTTTATTTAAGAAAGAGTGGTCGTAAATTCATCCGCCTGACGCTGAAAAAAGAGAATTTCTTTAACCAGATAAGTGCCATTGGCGAATCTAAAGACGGGAAATTGTTGTTTGGTACTTATAATGATGGTTTAGCCATATACAATCAACAGTCAAAAAAAATTATAATTTACAAAGTCAAAAATGGCTTGCCATCCAATAATATAGCAGGCGTTGTAGAAGATGATCAGCAACATATTTGGGTAAGTACAGATAAGGGTATAGCTAAGTTAAGCGGCGGAGGATTTAAAATCTATGATAGAAATGACGGTTTGCCCGGGAAAGTTTTCAATTATCATTCGGTACTGAAAGATAGTAAAGGAGTTTTGTTTTTTGGAGGTTACAACGGATTGGTAAGTTTTCTTCCTTCTGATGTTAACGAGAACAAAATAGCTCCAAAAGTGGTATTCACCTACTTGAGGTTGTTCAACAGACACATCGCCGTGGACGATGAAAGTGGTATTTTACCGAAATCCTTGAATAAGATAGATGAATTAACCCTTACCTATCAGCAAAATGTATTTAGCATTGATTTTTCGGCACTTAGTTACGTTAAGTCTAAAAAAAACAAATATGCTTACAAGCTTGACGGTTTTGAGAGCGAGTGGAACGAAGTAGATGAGCCCACGGCGACCTTTACCAACTTGCCCAATGGCACTTATACATTATTGGTAAAAGGAAGTAATAACGACGGTGTATTTAGCGAGCAGCCTAGCGAACTAAGAATAATTATAAAGCCTCCGTTTTGGCGAACTTGGTGGGCGTATTTGTTTTATCTAGCCCTATCTATTGCCTTAATTTATCTGGTTTTGAGGTTTTTGTTAATCAGAGCATTGCTTAAAAGAGAGCATGATGTGCACCAAATGAAGCTGGAGTTTTTTACAAATGTTTCTCATGAAATACGTACGCCGCTTACGCTGATTTTAGGGCCATTGGAAAAAATGATTTCAGATACCAGTGGAAATTCTGGCCTAAATAAGCAACTTTTATCCATAAATAAAAATGCTAAACGTTTAATGAGGCTAGTAAATGAACTAATGGATTTTAGAAAGATTGAAAGCCGAAAGATGAAGTTAAACCTTTCAAAAGACAACATTGTAAGTTTTGTTTACGAGATTTATCTCTCTTTTACACAATTGGCACAACAAAAAGAAGTGGTTTTTACTTTTACCAGTAATCAAAAAAATATTGATCTTTATTTTGATAAATCACAGCTAGAGAAAGTAATCATTAACTTGCTT
>JBBSTQ010000027.1:0-16070 GCA_038235745.1 Sphingobacteriales bacterium | reverse complement strand
GTTAAGGAAATTGTAAATAGCTCAAAAGGCAAAATCACATTGAAAAGTAAAGTTGGGCAAGGATCAGAATTTAAAGTGTTTTTAAAGCAATAACAAAATTACCGTTTTGAACCCCAGTTTGACAGACAAAGGTAACAAGCATAACGGCAAATATAACAGTTTAAGGAAGGGAAAGGCCGTTCAATAATTAGACTTACCTTAAACCAAAACTGTTATTATCACGCTGACTTTTTATTTAGGAATTGCGGAAGGGGAGGAGGTGGAATTTCTGATTTTGCGAAATCACAGCAGAATTAAAAGAATCTGCACTATCCATTATATCGCACAACAAAAGAGTGTGTAAAAACCTTTAATTGAGGGATTGTTAAGATACACTATCAAGATAGAAATAAAATTCGGAGCCAACATCTGGTGCGCTTTCCACTTCAATTTGGCTTTGGTGGGCATTTAATATTTCGGAAACTAGGTAAAGCCCAATTCCAAATCCGGATACGGTTTTTGTTTGTTCGCTTTGCACTCGGTAAAACCGGTCGAATAATTTCTTTTGATCTGCCAAGCTAATTCCTACACCAAAATCTTTTACAAAAACCTTAACGCGGTTGCCTTCTAAAC
The DNA here is from genome assembly GCA_038235745.1 of Sphingobacteriales bacterium. Classification (GTDB taxonomy): domain Bacteria; phylum Bacteroidota; class Bacteroidia; order Sphingobacteriales; family Sphingobacteriaceae; genus Pseudopedobacter. The sequence goes on along the minus strand of JBBSTQ010000027.1, from coordinate 15,458 downwards.
TACAGCCAACTTCTATTGGGCTGCCAGTTGTGGAGTACTTACTAGCATTGCTAATTAGGTTAATAAGTACTTGGCAAAGTTTGTCCCTATCACCATTTATCTTAATGTTAGCGCAAGTGATCAACTTTATCGGTCTAGAACTGTTCAAAAGCACAGCTTCATCAACAACTTCTTTTAAAAGCTCGTCTAAATCAATATCTTCATGTGCTAATATTAACTTACCTTCTTCAAGCCTTGCAAGGTTCAGAAAATCATTCAACATGGACGACATTTTACTCGTTTGTGTATCGGCCTTAGCCAATGCATTGACCACAAAAGTATTCCCTTCTTTTTTAGCTCTCGATAGCACAATCTGAACAAAAGCTTTAATAGTGGTCAATGGTGTTTTAAGTTCGTGACTTACAATAGCAATAAAATCGTTTTTTCTTTCTTCGTCTTGTTTTTGTTTTGCAATATCCAGTACTGCACCTATAAAACGCACAGGCATATTATGCTCATTAAAAAACACCCTTCCCTTAGACTTAACCCAGCGTAGTTTTTTATCTGTTTTACCGATGGTACGGAACTCCACATCATAATTTCCACCGCTAATTTTCTTATCAAAAGCGTCTTCAATTGTTTTCAAAACTCGGTCACGATCCTCCTCATGTAGTCCATTCAAAAAACTGTCTTCAAAAGACACTGGTTCATCGTTATAAATACCAAACAACTCTCGGCATCTTGCATCCCATATCATTGTGCCAGCTATTAAATCCATATTGAAGGTCCCTAATTCCGCAGCTTCTGTTGCCAGCCTTAAATGCTCTTCATTTTCAATAATCTGTAGCTCCCTTTTTTTGTGTGCTGTTACGTCACGAGCGCTCTGTGAAATACCAATTAACTCGCCATTAGAATTTTTAATTGGAGAAACAGTAAGGGAAATATCAATCTTGTTATCCAATTTACCCTTAACTTGTGTTTGAAACCACTCAAACTCTTCTCCCTGTTTTAAGCGTTGAATAATGCTATCATAATCAATCTGTGTGGGAAGAAAAAGATTAGAAATTAGCATACCAACAACCTCGCTAGCCGCATATCCAAAAATCCGTTCTGCTGATGTATTCCAACTATCAATAATCAGGTTTTCTGAAAAGCCGATGATTGCATCGCCAGAGGAATCAACTATTGCAGCAAGTTTGGAGCATTCTAAATTAGCTTCAGTAACTTGGTCGCTTTTTAATTTGATTTGATCCAACATCCTGTTGAAGGCATCGGTTAAAGAACCAATTTCATCATTTCCCGTTTTTTGAGCCCTAATGCAGTAATCTCCTTTCTCAGATATAGTTTTTGCAGTATTTTCAAGCGAATGTATGGGGTTCGATATCGATTTTTGAAAAAACTCGGATAAAAAGTATCCAACAATTAGTGTAGTGCCAATTAATAAAAGCGCTATAAATATGTTGAAGCGAATGCGACTGTGAAGCCTGCTCAAGCTTGATTTTACGTAGAGGTTACCTAAATACAGCCCGTTTTGCTGTATGGGTACAAAACCTTCTATATAAGAATTCTTGAAAGTGTATCCTGTGGCTGGTTTAGCCGAAAGGTTTTTTTTCTTTAACCCAGCTGGGTAAGTGGCAAAAATATTTCCGTTAACATCGTAAATGCAGGCTTCCACAATTTCTTTATCTGCACTTAAAGCGTTTAATATTTCAGCAGCTTCGCTCGTACTTTCAAACGCAAGTGCTGCGGAACTGTTTGCTGAAATTACCGAGGCCAAAGTAGCAACTTTTGAGCGTTCGTTGTTTCTAGACGAGAAATACTGAAACAGTATATAAGTGCCTGACATTAAAAACAGTGCCACTGCGCAGGATGTTAATATAGCTCGTCTTAGTTTCTGCCTAATGGGTAAATCGCGGAAAGTCATATATTAATTGGCGTTATAAATATTGCAGAGACTTAATAATTTAGAACTGAAAATCAGTTCAGAATGTTTTACTTCATACATATTTATCTGAAGTTTGAGTTTATTTTGCACTTTATAAAAACCAATTATTCCACCCGTTTTTGCAAAATTAGGCATATCGCTTACAGTTAATGTGCTTTTGCGATTGATATACCAAAGCTGGTTTTTTATTTCAGAAGCTGACTGGCTGGAAATAAATAAGATGTGGCAAGCACCAATTTTTTGAGCACTGCTGTAAGTTTTTATGATTATTGGTCTGTTGTTTAGTTTTTCGCCTTTTATCAGCAAATTAAGATGGGTGCTTAAACGGTCTTCCCCAAAAATTCCAATTATAAAAGGACTTTCAGCATCAGTAAACGACTGGGGAGGCCAATTTATAAAACGTGTAAAATTGTATATAAAAGCTGCTTTAAGCTGATTTTCATTGATCGATTTAGTTTGAGCAGTGCCGTCAAATAAAATTATAGAAGTTATAAGACAAGTTATTATAGATACCCTTATTATAATAGGTAATATATGGAAAAATTGAAGCAATTGGGTTAGCGTCTTCAAGTGGTAGTTAATTATGAATAGTAAAAGTACAAATTATAGCAATAGTCAGCAAGTTTGATGAAAATAAAGCTATATTTTGTATTAATAAGATTGTTTTAACACATTTGGCGTTTAAACTAGGTTAGAGACCCTAATCTCTACCATTAGTAAACCGGTAACGCCTCTGTTCATGAACGATATGTATTGGCGCACTGTAAATACCAAATCTTGGTTGTGCTTTAAAGCACTTGCGCTTGTGTGTTTAACGTTTCCTGCGAGTCTTTTAGCGCAAGAAGGGTCGTTAAGTTCCGAGGATTTAAAAAATCTAAGCTTAGAAGAATTAATGAACGTAGAAGTTACATCGGTTTCCAAACGGACAGAAAAACTGAGTCAAACGGCATCAGCAATTCAAATTATTACACAAGAGGACATTCACAATTCTGGCGTTAAAACCTTACCAGAAGTGTTAAGGCTTGATCCAAATTTACAGGTAGCATAAGTAAATGCGAGCCAATGGGCAATTAGCGCCCGCGGTTTTAGTAATGTTTTGGCCAACAAGCTTTTAGTTTTAATTGACGGGCGAAGTGTTTATACGCCGCTTTATGCGGGAGTTTTTTGGGATGTACAAAACGTTTTGCTAGCAGATGTAGATCGTATTGAAGTAATTAGCGGGCCAGGCGGGACACTTTGGGGTGCTAATGTAGTTAACGGTGTAATTAACATTATCACAAAGAGCGCAAAAAATACTAAAGGACTATTGGTTGAAGCTTCAACAGGTAGCATTATGCCCGGTTTAGGAAGTCTGCGATACGGCGGGCAAGTTAGCGATGAACTATCTTATCGAGTTTACGGTACGGGATTTAAGTTGGGGAATACCCTCGAAACCAATGGTTCAGCCTCAAATGATAATTGGGCAATGTTGCAGGGCGGTTTTCGGCTCGACTGGGGGCTGTCTGTTAAAGAGCAGCTTACACTTCAACAAAACACTTACGCCGGGAAACCTAATCCAGATGCTAGCACTACACCAGTTGACTCCCGAGGTGATAATTTTTTGATACGTTGGGACCGAACAGTTTCCGATAAATTCAGTTTCCACCTTCATGGCTACTATGATCACACATCCCGAGATTTCAATAACGATTTTACAGACCTACGATTTAGAATGGAATAATCAATTACGGTTGGGCAAAAGGCATGTACTCTCTTTTGGGTCGGGTTTTCGTTTAATGGATCATAGGGTTACCAATCTTGATCAATTTAAATTCCTTCCGGCTCAAAAAAACTTTGCACTTATACAACATTTATGCACAAGATGAAATAACGCTCGTTGAAAATAAGCTTAGGCTAACCCTTGGTTCTAAAATTGAACATAACAATTACACTGGTTTTGAATATCAGCCAAATGCGAGACTCGCTTTTACGCCGCAAAACAAACAATTGTTATTTATGGAAGAGTCACATTTAAATACTAAGGTGTGATAATGATTAAAGCCAGTTTCTGTAAATTTGATGAATCAAGCTTCTTTTACATGTTGTAATTTTTAACATTCTTTCAACTTTCAGGGTCTTGATTGAAAATCCGGCTTAGCATATTATATAGTTTAGGATGCACTTCATGAAATTTCTCTGGTTTTTCAAAGAAATATTCGGAAGCTACCGCTAAAAATTCAGCTTCATGGGTTAATGCGTAAGGATCGATGTCAGACTTTCCGGCTTTTATATTTCGCATTTCCTGATGCATCATTTTTAACCATGGAACCGCATATTCATGCGCAAAAAGATTTTCAGGAACACCATCCGTAGCGCCGTCGGATTTATCTAACAAGTGAACAAATTCATGTATGGCAGTATTCCGCTTTCCAGACGATGTTGAAAATCCTGCTACTAGTGCTTTCCGCGACAAAAGCATCTGCCCGTTTAAATAACCCGAACCAACCATACCCATGATACTACGGCTATCACCCTCAAACTGAAAATCTTTATCAAAAGTGTCTGGGTACAAAATCACATTCGTGAGGTTTTTGTACTCCCATCCGGAAAAACCAAAAACGGGAATAATAGCGCTCGAAGCAATTAGCATTTTGTCCGTCTCTGTGATACTGGTGCCTACTCCTTCTATCCGAACGTTACCTAGAAACTCATTAACCAATAATTCAAATTTGGTTTTGTTGATTTCATCTAGCTTTTGGTAAAAATCAATCTCTTTGCTAAGGATGTTTTTGTAGGACAGTAACTCGGATTTAGTGTTGGCAACGGAAGCGTTCGTCTTCCGAAATAAAAGATATCCGGCTGCAATAATGATAAGGGCAATAATTGAAAGTATCATCCTACTAAATTACTCACATTTTTCTTTTAAAAAGTTGGTTAAATGTTCTTGTAACAGGGTCAGATCGTAATTAAATTCTTTGTTGCTTTTATCGATCGCTATTCCTTCATCCGTAACGGTTAAAGTAAATGCAGTACCATCTATCACTTCTGGAAACGAAATATTGATGATATCCTGAACATGGGCATAATCAATGGTTAAACCTGAATCTATTTTTGCATCTACATACGATACAAACTCTTTTTTAAGCAGATCGAAAAGTTCTTCTGCACTCAATGGTTTGATGTTTTTAATTGTTATCATTTTGATTTATTTTGTTTGTTTAAACTTTTTAAATTAACGTCCAGCTTTGTGACTAATGTTTTTGTTTATCGAAAACAATGCCATTCTATTTGAAAACCTATTTGCGAGATGTTTTTCCACAGGGATGCCCTTGGCACTATGCTACACTATCGTTACCATCGCCGTTATTTATGCAAAGTAAAGCCCCAACACACCCCTTCGTCCGATAGTTGTTGGACTCCGCTCAGGGTGACACCCCTTATTTATGTGACAATTTTAAAGGTTTTCTTCAGCGGATCGAGGGTAATTCATTTCATCGAATTTAAAAGAAACAAATGTTGATTTTTATCGTATTCAGTAATTAGACGGGTTCACTTTCATTGATATACTTCAATCAAGATATGCATGAAAGATTTTAAGCTGTTTTTCAAAACCTAAATAAAATAAATTGATGTCAACATTTACAAAAAAAAAGTTTAAAACTGGTTTTGCCTGTACAATAGGGGTTTTTCTATTCTTTAGTTTTATCAACCCTACAAATGCTCAAGAAAATTTAAGTTCTGATGAAATGTTTGTAAAAGCTAGGAAACTAGCCTTTGATGATAAAAACTACCCAGCTGCAATTGCTTTAACTAAAAAAGCATTGCTTAAAAGTCCGGACTATACCGATATAGAAATATTTTTAGGCAGGTTATACACTTATAGCGACAAATTGGACAGCGCAAGAGTGGTATTAACCGAAGCTATGCGTAAAAACCCTGATTATGAGGATACTTATTTGGCCTGTGGGAATTTAGAAAACTGGAACGACCAATCTAAAAAAGCATTAGAGATAGTTGATAAGGGACTAGTTTATAATCCAAAGTCGGAATCGTTACTAATTTTAAAGGCTAAAATATTGAAAAGCTTAAGAAGGTATCCTGAAGCAAGCACAGTATTAGCGGGAACACTTAAATTGTATCCAAAATCTACCGAGGCGAGATCTTTAAGTCAAAGCGTGGCTTATTTATCGTCTAAAAACACCTTTAACTTAGTTTATAATCAAACAAATTTTGACAAGCAGTTTGATGACCCTTGGCATATCGGCAACATAAGTTATGGCCGACAAACCAAATTAGGTTCTATAATTACCAGATATAATTACGCTAACAGATTTAAGACCAATGGTTCGCAGGTTGAAGTGGATTTATACCCTAGAATTTCTCAACTGTTTTATGCCTATGTAAGTGGTGGTTATTCTAACACAGTTGGTGTTTTTCCTAAGTACAGAACTGGGTTTTCTTTATACAGTAATTTACCAGCATCTTTTGAGGCCGAGGTTGGTTTTAGGACGTTAAGTTTTGATGAAACTACCGTAATTTACACCGCCTCAGTTGGGAAGTATTACAAGAATTATTGGTTTAACTTAAGAACCTATTTAACGCCATCTAATAGTTCTGTATCTCAGTCTTTCTCATTAAACGTAAGGTATTATACTGGCGGTCAAGATGACTATTTAAGTTTTGGAATTGGAACAGGTATATCGCCTGATAATCAAAGAAATAATGTTCAGTTTGATGTGCAAAATCCCTATAGATTGAAATCAAACAATGCATCTTTTGGGTATTTTAAATCAATTAAACAAACCAATCTAATTTCAATAGATTTTTCTTATGAAAATCAAGAATATTTGCCTCAAACTAAAGGTAATCAGTTTGCGGTAGGCGTGGGATTGAGCAAAAGGTTTTAGATATGAATTATTTAATGCAATTGTTTTGCTGAATTGTAAGTGCGGTAATGTTTCTGTCCAAGTAATGTTTCTCTTTTTAAGAACACTGCTTTTTTTCTAACTAGATGGGGATATTTAACCACAGAGGGAAACGAAGTTCATAGAGCGGAATAGGTTGGCGTTCGGGTTAAATAGTGTTTCTCTTTTTGAGAACACTGCGTTTTTTTAATTAAATGGAGATATTTAACCGCAGAGGACACGGAGTTCACACAGATAGGTAATTATTTCCGATAAACTTCAATTCAGCATTATTTTAAAAGTAGGTATAATCTGTACATGCAGGGTTTCTCTTTTCGAGAACCCTGCGTTGTTTTGATTAGAATTGAATGGAAATGTTTAAACACAAAGGATGCTGTGTTCATCAGATTTAAGTGCTTATATATGAGTTACTTGAATCCGTAGTTATTTTGAAGGCAGGGTGTATTTCTTCAAAATTGAATCAGGCAATAATGCTTTTCCATTTATTATTTGAGCGTTCCTAATTTTGTATTGATTGAATTCGGCTTTCAATCTTCGTTTTATAGGTAAGTCGTTTTCTATTCTTTCTTCATCCATATTTGCATCTAATTGATATAAATTACCTTCATTTAAATGATATTTACCACTAATAAAATCTACTAAATCGGTTTTGTTCTGCATTAATGGTAACCGATGACTATTTGTGAAATTTTTATCGGTGCTTAAGCCTTCGCCAACCCAGGCGCTTAATTTAGGCAACTTTATTTGATAGCTCTTCTTTAAATAAGCCAATAAACTTGGGGTAATATCATCATGAGTAGAAATAGACTTAAACTTCGCATTTGCTTTTAAAAGTGGCGAATAAATAATGAAAGGAACATGGTATCTATCTATTTTGGTGCTCATTGGTATTTCAGGCATCCTATGGTCACCAGTTACAATAAAGATGGTGTTTTTATAGTCAGCTCTGTGTTTGTATGCGCTAAAGAAGTTTTTTAAGGCCTCATCGGTATATAAAATGCTTGAATATTGGTCGATGTAATTCTTATAGATGCGTTTTTTTGCATCATCAAAACCCAACTGATTTAATCGTTGCATAAACATTTCCTGATATTTTTTTTCTTGATTTATTTTAAAGGGATTATGGGTAGAAACGGTTAAAATAATGCTGAGTTTTGGTTTCGGGCTAACTTCTTGGCTAGTTAAGTAGTACCTAAAAAGTTCACTATCCTCGTAACCCCAAGAGAAATCACTTTTAGAAGGGATTTTTCTGTAATTGGCCGGAAAAGTTTTTTCATCTCTTAATTGATCGATGTTGTTTAGCTTTAGGTAATCAGCCATATTATCAAAACTGGCGTCTCCACCGTAATAGAATGAACTTTGATAACCATTATATTGCAATAAATTCAATAACGAAAGATGTTTTGGCATTTTATTGCCCATCTCTAAAAATCCGTTTTTTGCAAACGGTAAAGAACCTAAAACAGCCGGCAGAGCGGCGAATGTTCTGCCTCCTTGGCTCAAGAAATTTTCCCAGTATAAACTTTTAGTTGCCAATGAATCTAAAAATGGAGTAAAGCTACCTAAATATGCGCCCTCATTTGAGAAAGCTCTGCCCAAACCTTCTACCAGTATAATAACGATATTAGGCTTTACAGAATCCTGATTAAAGTATGGTGAAAGCACATCTTTGGTGTTTTCTTGATGAAGAAAAGGATAATTTTTTTCATCTGTGTAGGTAAAATTCGAGATTATCGGCTCGTTATAGTCCAAGTCCACCTCCTCTTTAGAAGGGAAAAAATGGTTAAATGAGGCATTGTAAAAATATTCTGATTTATTTAAAGCCAGGTTATTGGCAAAATCAGAATCGAGTTGTATTTCTTTGCTGATGCTAAATAAGTTTGAAAAAATTAAAACAAACGAAACAACTGGAATAATGATAGCTGTATATCTAGTGAAAATGATTTTTTTGATACCGAAGAAAAACACATAAATAAATAGGCCTAAAACTGCGAATAAAATGAGTGTTGCAGAGAAGTTTAAACCACCAGAAGCGTTTAATGTTTCTTGAATGTCTTGTAGAGAATAACCGTAAATATCTGCCCCAAGCGGGATTAAAGCGGTGTTGAAATAATTGGTCAGTAACAGATGAATGGTAAAAAAACCAATAATCAATACTTTAAACAAAACTTTAGTTGGTATTTGAGCTAGCATGATGAGCGGAGTAAAAACCAAGTAAACTACCCAAATATATTTTAACCAATACAATAAATCATGTGTAATGCTAATGAGGAGTAATTGAAAGAAATTATTAGGTAATCCTTTAGTTTGCCAAGTGATGGCTAGTTCTACCAGACTAAAAAAAAGCACCATCCATAAGCACACTATTAAATGGCTTGAAATAAATTTAATGGTGTTGCCTAATTTGATCAAGAAATAATTTTTGTTCGATTTCTTTTCCACACTAGGTTTTTTTAGGTTGAGATAAACCTGCCCTTGTCATTTCGCCCCAGCTATTTTTCTTCTGTAAATAATCTATATTCCCTTTTACTGCGGCCCAAACCACACACGGATGGAAAAAGATAGGCTCTAAAAAAGCGGTTATCATTAAGTTTAAAATATCTTTCCCTCTACGGTATTGGTTATAAGTAAGCACCTCCATTAATATGGCAAAAATGGAATATAATACACCAAATGTATATACGCAAGCTAGTAAGGCTAAAAAATACGGCCAGTTTATCGAACCAAAAAGAGCTAAAAAAGCAAATATGATTAGGCCGGTAAACTCCACCAAAGGTGCTAAAAGCTCAAAGAAAAACCAGTAAGGATAGCTTAATACCCCTAAAATTCCGTAGCTAGTATTTAAGAACATGATTTTATGGAATTTAAGCGTTTCAATGGTTCCTCTTGTCCAACGGTTACGTTGTCTACCTAAAATTTTATAAGATGCCGGTGCTTCTGTCCAACATAAAGGATCGGGGATAAAGGCAACTTTATAAGGCAAATCATGTTCTTCCATGTAGCGTCGCATTCTTACCACCAGCTCCATATCTTCGCCTACTGTTTTATGGTCGTAACCTCCGCATTTAATCACAATTTCTCTATCGAAGGCACCAAAAGCACCAGAAATCAGCATTAAACCGTTCAAGCGGCTCCATGCCATCCTCCCTAATAAAAAGGCTCTAATGTATTCTAGGGTTTGTACCCTTGGTAAAAAATCATGAGGTAAACCAACCCTTATCAATCTGCCGTTGGCAATTTCGCAACCATTTGCAATCCTTACCACACCGCCGGTTGCAATCACTCGTTTTTTAGTATGCTCTAAAAATGGTTTAATTAATTTTAGGAGTGCATCTTGTTCAATAATACAATCCACATCAATACATACTACATATTGATTTTTTGACACGTTTATACCCACGTTTAGGGCATCGGCTTTGCCTCCGTTTTCTTTATCAACTACAATTAACTTTCTGTAAATTTCGTTTTTGCTCTTGTAAATTCCTCTTATTTTTTTGGTGTCAATTTTTTGGTCGACAAAATAATCCACTTTCTCCAAACCATAAGCTGCTATCAATTTATCAATTGAATCATCTTTACTACCATCATTAATAATGATTACTTCTAAATTATTATAATGGATAGAAAGCAAAGAGCGCACATTTTCAATAATATTAGCACCTTCATTGTATGCGGGTGCTAAAATGCTAATTCCTGGTACATCATTAGAACTAGCTAACATTCTGTAATTGGTAAAGCTATTTTTATGTAAATATTTATTTATTTCGCCAATTGAAAAAATGCCGATACAAATGTAGCCCGTTAATAAAAACAGCGAATAGCATAATAAGCCATGGGTAATAAGGTCATATATGAGCGTTAACCAAATCATCTGATATTGGATTGAAGATGCTTGATAATTCTAACTAATGGTTCTTTTTCTGCATCAGCATGAGCTAAAACATTACTAAAACCATTGGGTTTGATATGGTGAAGTGTGGCAGCTGCAGCAAATTTAATATCGGTCAAGGTATCATCCAAGCAAGAAACAATAAAAGGAATTTCATCTTCCATGGCCATTTCTTTCAAGGCGGTTAATATTTCTAGTTTAACATTAATGCTCTCTTTTGGATAGATTTTGATTAAACTGTGAGCCGTGGTTTCGTCCGGAATCTCCTTAATTGCGATAATGGCATGAAGTTTAATATCTTCGTTTTTGTGTAAGAAAAGTTGCGTAAGTAGTTGATGAAACTGAAACAAGTGGTAGTTACGAACTAATTTTAAAGCAAATATAACTACCGAATCATTGCTGGAATTCAGCCACTTATCAATTCCGGTAAAATCATCGGGTGGTAGCTGCGCTAACTCTTCTAACAATTTAAGTTGATGCCATTCAGAAATGGGGTAGGTAGCGGTGTCTAAAAAGCGCAACCCCTGGAAACCATTAAACTTAAGCATTGTATTTTGTGCTTCTATACGGATTAACGCTCGTCGGTAGTTTAAAAACGGCACAACATCCCCTCGGTATTTTTTCATATCCATAATACCTATCTCTTTTAGCCCATTTGCTATTTTATGCCACGATTTACTTCGTATTTTTTTTAAAGCGAATGCCTCTAGGCCTAATTGTGTATAAAGGAGATTAAGGTTGTCGCCAGAACTTCCGATCATATTCTCTTTTGCAGATATAAGCTCATTTGTTAAAATTGTTCTGAAATGTTTATTAGTAAGCAGTTTTTGTACTTTGGGAGGAATCTCTACTACTGATTTATTTAACAGATTGAACTCTTCAGGTTCAAAAAAAATAGCCATAGTGATTAAGTCATCTGACCATTCCTTCCAATCGTGATAGTTAAGTTCTCTTTTATTTAAAATGTATAGGGAAATAGCAATAACGCTGATCAATAAAACAATAAATCCGCAGAATAATATCGTTAGCCCAATTAAGAATTGAGCACCACTTAAATTGAAATATTGTGATAACAAAAGTTTAAAACTACCTGTTTATGAAGCATGATATACCCATCTCTTTTAATTAGACAAGGTTAGTCTATTAATGCGCATTGATAATTCATTTGGACTAAAAGGCTTGGTCATAAAGTCTGTAGCTCCTAACCTGAAAGCTTCTAAGACTACGTTTTCTTGTCCCATTCCTGATAAGATGATTGTTCTTATGCTATTATTGAATTTTTGTTTAATAAAACCTATTAATTCTAAGCCTGATGAGTAAGGCATCATAATATCAGAAATCACTAAATCTAGCTCTTGAGTATTTAGTATTGCCATAGCTTCTTGTCCGTCTTTAGAAAGAAAAACTTCGTGTCCATCTTTCTTTAGTCTGAATTCTAAAGTTTTTAGCATCAATTGGTCGTCGTCTGCGATTAGGATTCTCATGGTCGTATGGTTTATGTTCTTTATAGTATACGACAACCTTACAGATAAGGTTCAGTTTTTTGCAAAAAAAATGGGTTATAAGTTTTATCGTTGAAGACCAGTAACATTCGATAAAAAAAAGACAGACAGCCAAAGCAATCTGCCATTTTTTTCACGTTTATTGAATGGCTTTAAGCGGTTAACAGCGCTTTCAACAACCAATTTATAGCGTGATTGCTAATTTAATTAAATGAACTTTCCATAATAGTTCTGAAGATTGGAAGCGTAAGATTCGCTTAAGGATTCACTTGGTTCGTATTCTGGGCTATTTTTTACGTTTTCTTCAGAAACGCTTAGTACAAATTCAGAATTTTCCCAGTCTATTTCCTCAACCAATTTTGGCGATATCAATACTTTTTTTTCTTTGAACCAGTCGCCTGCATTCACTTCTAAAAACTCCAATTTCCATGTTGTATCATCCACTATAAAATCTTCAACATCTCCGATTTTTCCATCAGTCGCATGTATAGCATAACCCATTAAGATATGTGTACTACGCAGGTTAGAGTCGCCAACAGAACCTTCATTACTTGTGTTTTTCTCTCGTTTAACTGCATCCACAAGTGGTTCACTAGCTTCCGTCATCATTCCAGAAACACCCATTCCGCCTGTCCAAGCGCTACCTCCCCAGTAGCTTGTCCACGGGTAGTAATTGTGCATTTCAATTTCATGCTGGCGAGAAACAGGGCGTTCGGTGTCAATATCGGGGCTGTTCTTTATCTGGTCTTTTGTGAGGTTAACCGGAAAAATTTTATTCTCCCAATCTGGAGTTAGTAAAGCCTGCGGCGATATAAGCACCTTACGGTTATTAAGCCAACTGCCCGTTTCTACAATTAAATAGCGAACAGTCCACGTGTGGTCATCAAAATAAAATTCTTTAACCTCTCCAATCTCACCATCGATTGCTCCAATACTGAATCCAATTAAACTTTTAGTCTTGCGTTGCATATCATTTTCTGTTTTAGTTCTAAATTTAGTTCTACAATTATTCTGCCGTATTAAAAAAACGGTTCTATTTCATCTGCTGCTAAGCAGTATGTATTTTTTTATAGTAAACTATACCAATCGTTGTTTAACCACTTGGCAGTATTATTGGTGCAAATAGGTTAATATCAAAAGCTTAAAATAAGAATCCTACCATTGATACTATTTTAACCGCGAATACTTAACAGCAAGTCTTAGCTATTAATATTAAATTACCATTGAAGATTTTTATGAAAGCTAAAGCAGACGCTTTCAAGCAACAAAACCGCAGTTGAAAAACGATAAAAACATGGAAAACAAAGAATTAATTCAGCAAAGCATTGACACTGTAAGAATTTTGGCCGTAGATGCCGTCCAGAAAGCAAATTCGGGACATCCAGGGACACCCATGGGTTTGGCACCAATCGGTCATGAACTATGGACTCAATTTATGAACTATAGTCCGAAAAATCCTGAATGGGTTAACCGTGATCGATTTATCCTTTCTTCTGGGCATGCTTGTATGTTGCAATATAGCTTTTTGCACCTTACAGGTTATGATGTTTCAATGGATGATATCAAAGATTTCCGACAATTGCATAGCATTACCGCGGGGCATCCGGAATACGGGCTTATGCCAGGTATTGAAATAACCACTGGTCCGTTGGGCCAAGGTTTTGCCAACGGGGCAGGTTTTGCCATTGCGCAAAAATATATGGCCGAGCGTTACAATCAGCCCGACTTTAATATTTTTGATTATAAAATTTATGCCATCTGTAGCGATGGCGATTTGATGGAAGGCGTTACTGCAGAGGCTGCTTCACTTGCTGGGCATCTTGGCTTGGGAAACATGATTTATCTGTACGATGATAATCATATCACTATAGAAGGAGACACCGACTTAGCTTTTAATGAAGATGTTAACAAACGTTTTGAAGCTTATGGTTGGCATGTACAAAGTGTTCAGGATGGAAATGATCTCGACGCTATTTCAGCTGCTATCAAAAACGCAAAAGAAGAAACGCAACGTCCTTCGTTAATTAAAGTGCGCACACATATTGGTTATGGCAGTCCAAATAAACAAGACACCGCAGCGGCACATGGTTCTCCCTTGGGCGAGGATGAAATAAAACTGGTAAAAGAAAACTTTGGTTTTGACCCTGATAAGAGTTTTGTAGTACCTGATGAAGTGTCTGATTTTTACCAGAATGCTGGTAAACGAGGCACTCAAAAAGAAGCTGAATGGAACGAACTTTATAAAAATTACAAACAAAGACATCCAGATCTTGCCCAAGAATACGAAAGAATACGTGATGGAAAGCTGCCTGAGAGTTGGGAGAAAAAATTGCCAGTTTTTGCACCGGGCGATAAAATGGCTACCCGCAAAGCTTCGGGGAAAACCCTAAATGCTATTGCCGAGTATTTACCTCAATTAATAGGTGGTTCAGCAGATTTGGCTCCATCTACCGATACCAATTTGGATGACTACCTGTCTTTTTCAGCGAAGCATCCTAACGGACGCAACTTCCATTTCGGCATAAGGGAACATGCCATGGGAGCAATACTTAACGGAATGGCACTCAGTAAATTTTTGATTCCTTATGGTGCTACGTTCCTGATATTTTCTGATTATATGAGGCCACCGCTTCGCTTGGCGGCTATTATGAAAATACGTACAATTATGGTTTTTACACATGATAGCATCGGGTTAGGGGAGGATGGCACTACGCACCAGCCTGTAGAACAACTGATTGGCTTGCGGTCGGTGCCAAATATGATGGTCATACGCCCTGCAGATGCGAACGAAACTGCACATGCCTGGCGTGTAGCTATTGAATATACCGGCGGGCCTGTAGCAATTGTATTGACACGACAAGGAGTTCCAGTTATCGATCAAGAAAAATATGCTAAAGCAAAAGAACTGGAAAAAGGCGCTTACATCCTTTCCGATTCAGAAGCTAATCCTGACCTTATTTTAATAGCAACAGGATCAGAAGTTCAGTTGATTTTAACCGCTCAGGAAAAACTCAAAGAACACAATATTCATGCTCGCGTTGTAAGCATGCCTAGCTGGAATCTGTTTGAACAACAAAGTGATGCCTATAAAAATTCAATTTTTCCAAAATCGATAAGAAGGCGACTTTCTGTGGAAGCTGGCTCAACCATCGGTTGGCTTAAATACGTAACAGATGAAGGCGACAGTATCGGTGTAGATAAGTTTGGGGAATCTGCTCCGGGAGATGAAGTAATGGCGG
>JBBSTQ010000026.1:0-16132 GCA_038235745.1 Sphingobacteriales bacterium | reverse complement strand
TCTCAAATCTCAAATAAAAAATGAAATACTACCTCATAGCCGGCGAAGCATCCGGAGATTTACATGCTTCAAACCTAATGAAAACCTTAAAAAAGGTAGATCCTTCGCCACGGTTTAGGTTTTACGGCGGAGATTTAATGCAAGCGCAAGGTGGCACCATGGTAAAGCATTACGCCGACATGGCGTTCATGGGTTTTTTGGAAGTCGCCCTAAATTTGCGCACCATTTTAAAGAACATCAAAAAATGTAAGGACGATCTGCTAGCGCACCGACCAGATGTTTTGGTGCTGATTGACTTTCCCGGTTTCAACCTTAAAATAGCCAAGTTCGCCAAGGAGCATGGAATTAAAGTTTATTATTACATCTCTCCAAAAGTTTGGGCATGGAACCAAAAACGGGTGCTTAAAATAAAACGAGATGTAGATCAAATGTTTTGTATTTTACCTTTTGAGGTCGATTTTTACCATAAATGGGGAGTGGAAGTGGATTATGTTGGTAATCCACTTTTAGATGCAAAGGAAGCTTTTACGCCGAATCCAAACTTCAAAGTAGATAACAAACTATCAGAAAAGCCAATTGTTGCGTTATTGCCGGGAAGCAGAAAGCAAGAACTCAATTATATTTTGCCAGACATGCTGTCTGTGATTTCATCGTTCCCAAACCATCAGTTTGTAATAGCCGGTGCGCCGTCTTTTACAACAGATTTTTATCAGCAATACACCAAAGACTTAAATATTCCAATTGTTTTTAATGCCACGTATGATTTGTTGAACATCGCTGAAGCTGCCTTAGTGGCTTCTGGAACGGCAACTTTAGAAGCCGCATTGTTTAAAGTCCCACAGGTGGTGCTTTATAAAGGCAGTGCGATTTCTATCGGTATAGCAAGAATGTTGGTTAAAATTAGGTTTATTTCTTTAGTCAACTTAATTATGGATAGCAAAACCGTGACTGAGCTTATTCAGGAAGATTGCAATATTGTCATGATTTCCAAAGAACTGGACGATATTTTGAATACGCCAAAAAGAGGAGAGATGCTGGATAAATATGACATTCTCGCCGAAAAAATGGGTTCAGCTGGTGCGTCGGCACAAACAGCCAAGTTGATTTATATGTATTTAAAAAAAGACCTGAAAGCGAAAAGCTGAAAACCTGTGTTAGAGAAAATTAGGTAATAAGGTAGCCTTGATGCCTATTGGCAAAGAACAACGCAAATTACGACTGATAAAATGGGATAATAATAACACTAAAAATGGAAATCTATAAAATTCAAATCATAGAAACAATCGTTGTTCTAGTGGGCTATATAGTGGTTCATTATGTAGCCAAAGTATTTGTTAATAATTCTTTAAAGCACACTCACTTACAAAGGGGCAGGCGAAAGATGATTGTGAAAGCCGTTCAGTTATTGTCTTTGATAACTGCACTTATTTTGTTTTCGGCGATATGGGGCGTGAAGCAACATGACATTGTGCTGTTTGCTGGAACTATTTTAACTGCCTTGGGTATCGCTTTTTTTGCGCAATGGTCTTTGCTTTCAAATATTACCTCAAGTGTTTTGTTATTCTTTAACCATCCAATGAGAATAGGGGACACCATAAAAGTGCTGGATAAAGACTATCCCTTCGAAGGCGAAGTATCCGATTTAACCTATTTTTTTGTTTATCTTAAAACAGAAAACCGCGAAATAATCACTATTCCGAATTCGTTATTACTCCAGAAATCAATTTTGGTGGTAGCCAAACACAAATCTTAAATTTTTACTTATGTCAATAAGTTTTAAAACAAAAAAGGCCAAATCAACGATTTGGCCTTTTTAATAGCTGCTTAAATTTTATTTTCTAAACCCCACCCTTGATTTTGGTTGCCTAAACTGAGGAGTGCTTTTTTTGTTAATTTGAGGATCACCAACGCTACTCATGGCACATCTAAAGCCAATTTCAGAACTTGCTTCGCCTTGATCTAAATATCTTCTAGTTCCTGGGTTTAACCAATATGCTCTATCATTCCATGAACCACCTTTGTAAACTTTAGAACGGTCATTAACCAAAGTGATTTTGCCGTATAAATCTAAGTTCTGATTATCTAAGTAGCCACGCTGGTCGGCTTCAAAAGTAGGTTTTAAAGCAGGCATTTTTGTAGTGTCAATTGCATCTGGCGTACTTGGGCTTAATACATCTGCAGCTACGTTGCCATATTTATTGGCCTGCACTGCATAAGGGTCTTTCTTGCCTGACTCTGCATTAACTTTAACAGGGACATTGCTTTTTCCTAATGTCTCAATTTTACCATTGCTATCGTACTTGTTATTCTCAAAATCATTACCCCTAAACGGGTTAAAGTCTTCCACATCGTCAAAAGAACCTTTACGGTAAGTATCTCTCGTCCATTCGCTCACGTTGCCTGCCATGTTGTATAAACCAAAATCGTTTGGCATGTACGCATTAACCGGTGCGGTAATATCAGCCCCATCGTTTAAGTAGCCTGCAACACCCATGTTGTCACCGGCACCTCTTTTAAAGTTGGCATATATTAAACCACGGGTATTTTTTTGGGCTGATCTTATTCCTAAACCATACCATGGGTAAATTTTGCTGTTGCTAACAATGTTGTTGTTTGCTGTTCCAATTAAAGCTAATGCAGCATATTCCCATTCCGCTTCGGTTGGCAATCTGTATCGGCCTGCGGTAAATACACCATCTTCAATTCTAGCGTAACGCTGTGGGGTAGCACTTTTTCCTTTTCCAGGGGTAGCACCAGCGGCTGCAGTAGGATTCAAAACTTTCGGTGCACCTTTACCTTTATCTTCGTACTGTCCGTTTAAATATAAATCTAGGTTAAAAGGATCTGTACTGGTTTGGGCAGTAGCTCCTTTTCCGCCACCTTTTGCAGGAGTTCCGCTTTTTGCGGTTGCATAAGTTTTCCAATCACTTAAAATCCCTTTATTTCTTAAAATGTTTTCGTTTACTACGTTAGTTCTCCAGTCAGAATAAGCTACGGCTTGTTCCCAAGTAACACCAACTACTGGGTAATCTTGGTAAGCTGGGTGTCTTAAATAATTGTTAACGTAAGGCTCGTTGTATGCTAAAGGGCTTCTCCAAACTAAAGTATCTGGCAAAGCTTCATAAAACCATCTTGGGTCTTGTGGCACTTCGCGAATCCAGTTTAGGTATTCTAACCAATCCAGATTTGCAACTTCGGTTTCATCCATATAAAAAGTTGCAACAGTAACACGGCGTTTTGGGGCGGCGTAATCAAAACCAATATCATCAATATTAGAGCCTCCCATTACAAAAGTACCACCTTCAATATGCACCAAGCCTGGCCCAGGGGTTGGTTTAACTTTTTTTGATACTTGAAGCGATCCTGGTCTTTTTGCATTATATGCTGCGCCAGTTTTTTTAGAACCGCCGGCGCTACCAGATTTTTTGCAGGAAGATATTACCATAGTAACGGCAATAAACGTAGCAAGTACAGGTAAAATAAGTTTTCTCATTGTGCTTTATTGTGTGTCCAAAGCTAAAATAAAAGTTATCATTAATCAAAACGATTAATTTAATTTGTATCCTATTTAAAGAAGCTTCTAATTATTTTATATATTGAAACGGCTAAACCGAATAAATAGTTACAATAAAGGTAAATAAAAATTTTGTTTTGAAAAGTTCTGTATATAAGCAAATTACGCTCGTTTTATTTTTTAGCCTCTGCTGTGTAAAAAACTATGCTCAAAACAGTGCGGAAACTTATCAGTTAAATTGGCCATCAGACAATGTGGTTTTGAAAGTTTCGGCGATAAATGCTGGTGTAGATTTTTTTCCCAGGTTTCGCCCAGAGATTTTTGGAGATTTACCCATCGTTTTTCTCAAAGTGCCGGTAAGCTCTGCCAGTAACACCGTAAATATAGTCTCGATAGCGAGCTCAAATGCTGTCTTGAACAAAAACGTGGCGGGTTTCAGCAAAATTACTGCCGACTTACAGCCCACTTATTACACATCCACAGAAAATAAACAACTGTATTTACTCATCAGCTTTTTGCCGATATTTAAGAACGCCGATGGCAGTTTTAGCAAAGTGAACAGTTTTCAGTTGGAGATTAACGCTATAAAGCTGAACGCCGTTGTAAAAAAACAAGTTAATGCGTACCAAAGTAACTCTGTTTTGGCCAGCGGTAATTGGTATAAGATAGCGGTAAAAGATGAGGGTGTTTATAGAGTCGATTATAACTTCTTAAGGAAAATCGGGATTAACGTTGATCAAATAAACCCTAAAAATATTAGGTTGTTTGGCAACGGAGGTTACATGTTGCCCCAAGCAAACAGCGCCAGCAGAACGGATGATTTAAAAGAAAATGCAATTGAAGTGGTTGGGGAAGCCGATGGAAAGTTTGATACAAATGACTACTTGTTGTTTTACAATCCTGGGAATACAGCTTGGTCCCTAAATAGCCGGCAAATATTTGAGCACCAGCAAAATGTATACTCGGATAGCAGTTATTATTTTATAAACGTAGAGCAAGCGCCTGGTAAAAGGGTAATGCAGTCAACAAGCCCAACATTACCTGCAAATTATAACAGCAACAGCTTTAACGATTATCAGCTTTACGAAAAAGATATTTACGCATTAATTACGGCGAACATAAAATCGGGAAGGGAATGGTTTGGGGAGGATTTCGAGTTCAATAACAGTCGGGATTTTGAGTTTAACGTTAACGGATTGGTTGCCGCTGAACCTGTTTGGGTAAAGACAAAGATGGCAATTAGAGCTGGCGAAACTTCCACTGCGAGGGTAAGCTTAAATGCCCGTAGTTTGTATAATTTAACATCATCGGGTTTACCCTTAAACTTTGAAACGGCTTACGCAAAACCTGTAGAGGCGATAAGTAGTATTGTCGGCGTAACCGGTAATGCTGCCAAAGTAAATATCAATTATGATAAAACCAGTTCTACCTCAAACGCCTGGTTAGATTATGTTGAAGTCAATTGCAAGCGGAATAATATGGTTTCTAATGGTTATTTGCGGTTCAGAGATTTGGCCTCGGTGGCAAACGGGAATACAGCCCAGTTTAATTTTAACAGCCTTTCGGCGGATGTTAAAATTTGGGACATCAGCGATTTTCACGACCCAAAAGCACAGAAACTGAATACCATCGGTGCAAACACTAGCTTTATAATAAGTACCTCAGAATTAAAGGAATTTGTCGCTTTTAGTTCAACAGCATTAAAGCTTCCTGAGGCTATCGGGAAAATAGCAAACCAAAATTTACACGGTTTAGCTCAGGCTGATTTTTTGATTATTACCGCTCCACAGTTTTTAAGTGAGGCAAAACGTTTGGGCGAGTTTAGGAAAAGCACACAAGGTTTAACCTATCAAGTTGTTACCACTGACCAGGTTTTTAACGAGTTTTCATCAGGAAAAAGAGATGCCACCGCCATCCGTGATTTTGCCAAGATGTTTTATGATAGTGCTGGCGGAAACCCAAACGTCGCACCAAAATATTTACTGCTTTTTGGAAAAGGTTCTTTTGATAATCGAGGGATAAAATTCAAAGACAATAATTTTGTGGTTACGTATCAATCCAGAAATTCCTTGTCGCCAACGGAGAGCTACACTTCTGATGACTATTTTGGATTGTTAGATGATAATGAGGGCGAATTTCCGGAGGATTACACCACCAACCCAGGTTTGTTGGATATTGCCATCGGGCGTATTCCAGCTAAAACCTTAGAGGAAGCCAGAAATGTAGTGGATAAATTAATAACTTACGATGGAGCTGTAAGTTTTGGCGATTGGCGCAATCAAATAACGATCGTTGCGGATGACGAAGATAACAATTTGCACTTAAATCAGGCGGAAGCCAATGCGGCGTTAATCGCTCAAAGAAAACCGACTTTGAATATTGATAAGATATATTTCGACGCTTTTCAGCAAGAGAGTGCAGCCGGCGGAACATCATACCCAAAAGTGAAGGAAGCCATCAATCAAAAAATAAACGCTGGTACTTTATTGGTAAACTATACTGGCCATGGTGGCGAAAGTGGCTGGGCAAAAGAGCGTGTGCTTACGTTAAACGATATTAGATCGTGGCAAAACCCAAATAATTTAGCGGTCATCTTTACGGCGACTTGTTCTTTCAGCAGGTGGGATGACCCAGAGACGGTTTCGGGCGGCGAACTTTCTTTAATCAGAAAAGACAGTGGCGTTCCGTCCATTTTCAGCACAACCCGTATTGTGTTTTCATCTTACAATTTCGATTTGAATCAGAGTTTTTTAAAAGCGTTGTTTAATCCCTCAACTCAAAATAAACGCATCAGTTTCGGGCAAATTTTTAAGGATGCTAAGAATAATAATATCGGAGGATTAAACATTAACTCGCGTAATTTTACGCTCTTGGGTGATCCCGCGGCTCTTTTTCCGATTCCAATTAATGAAGTAACCACCACCGCACAGCCCGACACGCTAAAAGCAGGGCAAAAAGTAAATATAAAGGGTTTTGTAAAAGGTACAAACGGACAAATTCTCAATCAGTTTAACGGATTAATTTATCCTACAATTTATGATAAACCAACTACCATTAACACTTTGGGGCAAGATGTAGGAGTGAACGGAAGTTATGTCCAAAACTTTAACATTCAAAAAAATATTATTTACAAGGGAAAAGCGACCGTGACAAATGGAGCTTTCAGTTTCGATTTTATTGTGCCACGCGACATTAATTTACAAGTGGGCAACGGAAAAATCAGCTATTATGCAAACAATTCAAACGTTGATGCTACCGGTGCAAATACCACTGTAAAAATTGGAGGCATAGCTAGTAACGCCTTGAGCGACAAAACTGGGCCATCAATAAATATTTATTTGAATGATGAGAGCTTTGTATCTGGTGGCATTACCAACACCAAGCCAACATTACTAGTTAATTTGAATGATGAAAGTGGCATTAACACAACTGGGATAGGCATCGGTCATGATATTGTGGCTACGCTGAGTTCTGCAAAAATGAATGATAAAAGCATCATTCTCAATCAGTATTACCAAGCAAATCTGGACTCTTACCAACAAGGCAAAGTGCAGTATCTTTTGGAGGGCTTAGCCCCCGGTTTATACACACTTAAGGTAAAAGCTTGGGATGTTTTTAACAATTCATCAGAACAAATGATCAGTTTTGAGGTTAAGGAAACAGAAAAACTAAGTTTAGCACACGTTTTAAATTATCCAAACCCATTTAGCAGCAGAACAAGTTTCCAGTTTGAACACAACTATCCAAATGAAAATTTGGAAGTACAGATTAATATAAAAACCGTTACAGGGCGCTTGATTAAAACAATTAATCAGAGCGTTTTTACAACAGGTAATAGGGTAACAGATATCTTTTGGGATGCAAAAGATGATTTTGGTGAAAAAGTTGCCCGAGGGATATACGTTTATGAACTAAAAGTGCGTTCTACAGCCGGCGGACTTGTTGCCAAAAAGACAGAAAAACTATTAATACTTTAACCTAAACATTTTTATCTCACATAATAATTTTAGTTTTACGATATGAAAATAAAGCTTTACGCCTATATAGCCGCAGTTGCCTGCGGTACAACTTTATTTAATGATGCATTTGCACAAAGCTCCACCACAGATGGCAGACAGGGTAACACCATAACAACCGCAGTTCCTTTTTTATTGATTGCTCCTGATGCTCGATCTGGCGCTATGGGGGAAGTGGGCGCTGCTATTTCTCCCGATGCTAATGCAACCCACTACAATCCTGCTAAATTAGCTTTTGTTAAAGACCCTTATGGTTTTGGTTTATCTTACAGCCCTTGGTTGCAAAGGCTAGTACCAGACATTAACTTGGCTTACCTAAATGGTTTTTATAAGATAGATGAAAGAAACACGATTGGTGGTTCTTTGAGATATTTTTCATTAGGGAACATTCAGTTCGTTGACATTAATCAGATAGAGCAAGGGTCGGCTAACCCTAATGAGCTCGCTGTTGACGCATCTTACTCACGTAGCTTTGGCGAAAACTTCTCGTTAGGTACAGCGATAAGATATATTTATTCTAATCTTACGGCTGGACAAACTTTTAGCGACCAACAAACACAGCCGGGTACCGCTTTCGCTGCCGATGTGTCTGCATTCTACACTAAAGAAGCGACTTTGTTTAGTAAAAATGCGACCATTTCTGGTGGGTTGAATATCTCAAACATCGGTACAAAAATGAGCTATACAGATGGTGGTCCAAAGTATTTTTTACCAACCAATTTAAGACTAGGAGGCTCTACAACCATCCATGCGGATGACTATAACGATTTTTCATTTTCACTGGATATTAACAAACTATTGGTGCCAACTAACCCAATAAGGGAAAATTCCAATGACCCAAATAGCCCAATCATTTCTGGTAAAGATCCTAACCGCTCTGTACCGGCAGGTATTTTTGGTTCTTTTTCTGACGCTCCAGGTGGTGCAAGTGAAGAGTTTCAGGAAATTAATTATTCCGTTGGTGCAGAATATTGGTACAACAAGCAATTTGCAATTAGAGCGGGTTATTTTTATGAGAACCCAAATAAGGGAAACCGTAAATACCTTACTTTAGGTTTAGGTTTGAAATATAACGTTGTAGATTTAGATTTTTCTTACCTGTTGGCTAATCAGCAAACATCGCCATTGGCAAATACGCTGAGGTTTTCACTAATATTTAACTTTGCTGCACCCACGGCTACCAGTATTCCAGGTCGATAATGAAGATTAAGGTTGGATTTGGATTTGATGTTCATCAGCTAAAAGAAGAACATCCATTTATTTTAGGAGGGGTGCACCTTCAACATCACAAAGGTGCTTTTGGGCATTCCGATGCCGACGTTTTAGTTCATGCCATTTGCGATGCGCTTTTAGGAGCAGCTAACATGCGGGACATTGGTCATCATTTTAAAAATACGGACGACCGTTGGAAAGGCATCAGCAGTTTAATTTTACTGACGGAATGTGCAAAAATGGTTAGAGAGGCAGGTTACAGCGTTAATAATATTGATGCAATGCTTTGTATTGAAGCACCAAAAATCAACCCTTTTGTACCAGAGATGAAAAAGCACATCGCTTTGGCCATGTCTATCGATGAAGAGGATATTTCTATAAAGGCTACCACCAACGAAACCATGGGTTTTATTGGTAGGGAAGAAGGAGTTGTTGCGTACGCAGTTTGCTTAATACAAAAGTAGTTCACAGAACTTCTCAATCTGTTGGTTTTCCTCATTAATATTTGAGTGATCAATAATCGTCAATTGCGGATTAATTCAAAATAAAAGTCACTTGACTTCGGTCGATTTTTAAAAATTCGTCATCAATTTACTTGAAACTAGGTTTTAAAAAAATTGATGTGCGGTTTTGCATGAAACTTAAAAAGACCATTTTGCTTGACTTAGTAAAAAAATTATCTATTTTTAAGCCACCTGTTCTTTCTGCGTTATTTTAGATCATCAGTTAACAACCAATTAAACATTTAATCAGTATTTAAAAAAAAAACCTATCAAAGGGGGCTTTCATTAGTCTTTGTATGTGGTGTCGAATACAATCGCCTAACGTAAAACTAATAATAAACGCTTTATCCAATAAAAATGAAATTAAAATTTTTTCTGCAATTAGGGAGTTTGAGCCTATTTTTAGCGCTATTTAGCAATAATGTTTCTGCTCAAACTGCTGCTAAAAAGACAACAGCTATTCTTAAGACCACCCTTGCAGAATTGGAAGAAGGTAAAGTAATGATTTCAAAATCAGATTGTTTAGCCTGCCACAAATTGGATGTCAAATTAATAGGTCCTAGTTATAAAGATGTAGCTAAGAAATACCCAGCCACAGAAGCTAATTATAATTTACTGAGTCAAAAAATCATAAAAGGTGGCGCTGGTGTTTGGGGAACAATGCCCATGACTCCACATGCTAATCTAAAAGTAGATGACGCTAAGAAAATGGTTAAGTACATTTTGTCTATTAAATAGGGTCTTCTTTAATTCATGAAAAAGATCTCGCTTTTGTGTTTGTTAGTGTTGTCCGTTTTTTTTGCGTCAGCTATGCAATCTGTTGCATTGAAAGGTAAAGTGGTTAACGGGGGTGGAGAGGCAATTTCAAATGCTACCGTACAGTTATTAAATACCAATTATTTTACCACGTCTAATAACGCTGGCGAGTTCAGCTTTCGAAATATACAGACAGGCGAGTATGTTATTAAAATAAACGCAATCGGCTATTCTGCTTTTAATCAGAAGGTCATCGTCCAAAATCAAACAGACAAAACCATCGTTTTCAGGCTTTCTGCAAACGGAAATCAATTAGATCAAGTAACCGTTACTGCACAAAAGCGGGACGAAAGCCTACAAGATTTGCCTTTAAGTATTTCTGCCCTCTCGGCAAAGCAAATACTGCAATATAAAATCTGGGACGTTAAAGATATTACCGCAATAGTACCCAATCTGTACGCTTCAAATCCAGGCGATAACCGTAACGTGACCTCTATCAGAGGAATCACCAGCGCATCTTATGATCCCGCAGTTGCAGTTTACA
This sequence comes from Sphingobacteriales bacterium, assembly GCA_038235745.1. GTDB lineage: Bacteria > Bacteroidota > Bacteroidia > Sphingobacteriales > Sphingobacteriaceae > Pseudopedobacter. The sequence continues at coordinate 5,587 of JBBSTQ010000026.1, read as the reverse complement.
TCGATGGCGTTAATCAGTTTGGTTTAGACACTTACATTTCGCAGTTGCAAGATGTGGAGCGGATAGAAGTCTTAAGAGGTCCGCAAGGCACACTTTACGGAAGAAACGCCATGGGTGGCGTCATTAATATCATAACCAAACAACCCGGCAATATAACGGAGGGTTTTGCAGCAATTGGCATCAGTAATTACAATCAACAGCGTATAAACGCCGGCATCAAACTGCCTATCATCAAAAATAAATTGTTTTTTGGCGCCAGCGGCTTATATGCCAAAAGAGATGGTTTTTACACCAATACGTTTAACAATTCTAACTTCGATAAGCAAAATAGTACCATGGGTAATTACTATTTAAAGTTTTTACCGAGCCCTAAACTGTCCATTACTTTAAACGCAAAACACGTTAAAAACAATAATAGCGGTGCTTTTCCTTTAGCTTCAAGCATCAATGACGCATTAGAAAATCCTTTTAGCTTAAACCAAAACAACATAGCTAAAATGGTTGACCAAACATTCAACACCAGTTTGTTTTTAAATTACAATTCCGAAAAGTTTAGCGTTGTTTCTCAGACTGCTTACCAAATCAATTATAGGATCTATAAAAGCCCTATTGATGGGGATTTTTCTCCGTTGGATGGCTATTCAATCATCAACGATTACGGTAAGGACTGGAATACCGTAAATGTGATTAGTCAGGAGTTAAGGTTTACCTCGAGTGCAAACTCAACATCTAAGTTAAAATGGATTGGCGGCACTTATTTATTTTACCAAGATAATCCAGTAAAGCAAGGCACACACATTGGCGCCGACGGTAATTTACTAGGTGCACCACAAAGTAATGTTACTTATATTAATACCAATATTGGCAAGGGAAGTGGCGTGGCTTTATTTGGGCAAGGAACGTATGCCATTGACAAAAAACTTGATTTAATTTTTGGGTTGAGGTATGATTTGGAAAACAGAAAGCTAGACGTAAAAAGTGAAGAACAACCAGACGGGGGTGGCACAACAACTTCCTTTCCGCAAACTTCGGAATCAGCTAACTTTGACGCGTTTAGCCCAAAAGCAGGTCTGCAATATAAAATCGAGAAAAATTCAACCTTATTTGTAACCTATAACCGAGGATTTAGAACTGGAGGCATCAGCCAATTATCGGGCGACCCAAGAGAAGCTTTGCTAACCTACGAGCCAGAGCTGAGTAATAATTTTGAGATCGGTTCAAAAAATATATTTTTTGAAAACCGCTTAAGATTAAATTTATCAGCCTTTTTTACAGCAGTAAACAATGCGCAGGTGCCTAACTTGCTTTTGCCAGATGCCATTACCATTACCAAAAATGTAGGACAACTCCACAGCAAAGGAATCGAGTTACAAACCGACATTATCCCAATAAAAAACTTAGAACTGAATTATAATTTTGGCTTTACGGATGCAAAATACCAACAGTTGGATTTACCTGATAACGGAACAACGCAAAGCTTTAAAGATAATAAGCAAATATTCACGCCAAATGTAACTTCCATGTTGGCTGCACAATATAATTATCAGGTAAAAAAAAGCATGAACACTTTCGCTAGAGTCGAGTGGCGTTATTTAGGCAAGCAATATTTTGATTTAGCCAATAATTTAAAGCAAAACCCGTATCATCTGATTAATACGAGATTAGGAGTATCATTTAAAAAAACCGAACTTACAGTTTGGGCAGAGAATTTAACCAATAAAACCTATGTAGATTATGCCTACAACTTCGGCGCAGCGCATTTAGGCACACCCCGTACTTACGGAATACTTTTGCGAACCAATTTTTAAAAAACTATAAAAATGAATTTAAATAAAATCAAATCTTTTCAGCTCATCATTCTATTGGTAGCTGTTATTCTGGCGTTCCCTATTCATGATTCTTTCGCCATGAAGCCTTACAAAGTTTTAGTTTTTAGTAAAACCGCAAAATTCCATCATAAATCGATACCTGAAGGTATAAAAGCGATTATGAAACTTGGGGATGAGAATAGCTTTAAAACTGATACAACTACAAACAGCATGAATTTTACTACCGAGAACCTGAAACAATATAAAGCCGTTATTTTTTTAAGCCCTACCGGCGATGTATTGAATGAGGAACAACAAAAAGCGTTTGAGCAGTATATTAAGGGCGGAGGTGGCTTTGTCGGGATACATTCCGCAACCGACTGTGAATATGATTGGGCATGGTATGGCAACTTGGTTGGCGCTTATTTCAGCAGTCACCCTAAACAACAAGAGGCCGTTTTAAACGTAACCGATCAAACCCATATTTCTACCAAACACCTCCCAAAAGAATGGAAAAGAAAGGATGAATGGTATAATTTTAAATGGATGGCAAAGGACTTAAATGTGTTGATTTCCATCGATGAAACCTCTTACGATGCAGGAAAAGACAAAATGGGCAGTAACCATCCAATGGCTTGGTACCACAATTACGACGGTGGCAGGTCATTTTACACCGAATTAGGTCACACAGATGAATCGTACCAAGAACCCTTGTTTTTACAGCACTTGTTAGGTGGTATCAAATACGCAATGGGCAAAAAATAAACAACACGATAGACATCAATCATGAAAAAAAGAATAAATTTTGTTTTAGGGTTTTTTGCAGTATTACTTTTAATAGTTACCTGTACAACTTACAAAACAGCTTTTAAACGAGATGCGAACGGAAATATTATCGTTGATCCGAACCCAGACCCTACTCCGCTTTCTCCAGAAGAAAGCATGAGTAAAATGGCTTTACAAAAAGGTTATCACTTAGAATTGGTGGCCAGTGAACCTATGGTAAGCGAACCAGTAGCTATCGTTTGGGACGGAAACGGAAGAATGTATGTAGCCGAGATGAACACCTACATGCAAGATGTGGACGGAACGGGTCAAAAATTTAACACCTGTAAAATAAAGCTGTTAGAAGACACGGACGGAGATGGCAAAATGGATAAAGCCAGTGTGTATTTAGACAGTTTGGTGTTGCCAAGGATGATTTTGTCTTTAGACGACCGTTTGTTGGTTAACGAAACTTTTACCAACAATATATACAGCTATAGAGATACCAACGGAGATGGACATGCAGACGAAAAAACAATCGTCTACGAAAATAACGAAGGAGATGGAAAAAATCTAGAACACCAGAAAAGTGGCTTAATGTGGAATTTAGATAACAGAATTTACGTGACAGTAAACGATGTTCGCTACACTTTTGAGAACGGAAAACTGATTCCAGAACAATTACACGGCAACCCGACAGGTCAATGGGGCTTAGGTTTTGATGATTATGGGCGCATATTTTACGCTGTAGCTGGTGGGGAAAACCCAGGGAAGGGATTTCAACAAAACACTTTTTACGGAAACTTAGAATTTAAAGACCAATTGGTTGGCAATTTCCAAGAACCGTGGCCAATAATAGCAACCCCTGATGTACAAGGTGGCTTAGGAAGGTTAAAAGCGGATAGCACCTTAAACCATTTTACCGCTCCAACGGGTCAATCTATATTTAGAGGGAATGCCTTGCCAGCCGATTTAAAAGGCGACTATTTTGTTTGCGAGCCGGTAGGGCGTTTAGTCAGACGAGCGAAAGTAATAAACACTGAGGGTAAAATCACTTTAGCAAACGCCTATAATGAGCAAGAGTTTATCGCTTCTGCTGATATGAACTTTAGACCGGTTAACAGTACTACAGGGCCAGATGGCTGCTTGTATATTGTAGATATGTACCACGGAATTATCCAAGAAAGTAACTGGACTAGGGAAGGAAGCTATCTTAGAGCTCAAATTTTAAGGAAGGGATTAGAGAAAAATGTTGGTCGCGGACGTATTTACAGAGTAGTTTACGATAAAATTAAACCTTCTAAAGTAAAACCCGATTTATTGGATGCCAGCAGTGCTAAACTGGTGGGCTACTTGAACCATCCAAATGGTTGGTGGCGAGAAAATGCGCAGAAATTGTTGGTTTTGCGTAATGATAAAAGTGTATTGCCAGAGTTAATTTCGATGGTTAAAACATCAACCAGTCACCTGTCAAGAATTCATGCGCTATGGACATTAAGTGGCATGCATTCCTTAACCAAAGAACTACTAGTGAACACTTTTAATGACGCCGATCCCCAAGTTCGAAAAACTGCAGTTTGGGCGAGCGAGAATTTCATGAATGCCAAAACCAATAAATATATCTTAGATAATTTGGATCAGCTAAAAACTGACCGAAGTGCGGATGTTAGGTTTCAATTGGCTTTATCACTGCGTTTTAACGACAGTCCAAAAGCAAAATTTATCATTGATTTTATGCTGAATAAATATCCAAATAACGAGGTCATGGTTTCTTCTGTTAAGGCTTACGAAAACGCATTAGTCGCTGAACAAAAACGTTTGATGGCAGAAAATCTGATGAACGAAACAGAGCAAAGAGTAATAAGCGAAGGAGCAAATATTTACAAAGGTCTTTGCGGTGCATGCCACGGTATGGACGGTAAAGGGATTGCACTTGGCGAAAACGAACTGCTTGCTCCTGCTTTAGCTAATAACAAAAATGTGAACGAAAAAAATCCTCAGAAGTTAATTAAAGTGTTGCTCCACGGGCTAACAGGACCAATCGACGGGAAAAACTACACTGCTAATTTAATGCCGTCTGTTGCTGAGAGTGATGATACTTATATTTCTTCTGTATTAAGTTACATCAGAAATGATTTTGGAAATAAAAGTGGCATCGTGAAACCAGAAGAAGTAGCAAAAATCAGAAAAGCTACTGCTACAAGAACATTGCCTTATACAATGGAGGAGCTGGATAAGAAATAGCAAAAAGTTAATCCTCCAAAGAAAGCATTCATTTTTCGTTCGAGGCTTATATAAAACTCAAAAAAGATATGTCTAAAAAATTAAGACTAGGAATGATTGGTGGTGGCAGAGGGGCTTTTATTGGCGCCATACACAGAATTGCCGCACAGCTAGACAGTGAATATGAATTGGTATGTGGTGCATTCAGCTCTAAACCCGATGTATCCATGGAAAGCGGGAAAGATTTGGGTTTAAACCCAGAACGTTGTTACGCATCTTTTGCAGAGCTTTTTGAAAAAGAAAAGCAACTTCCCGAAAACGAGCGAATGCAAGTGGTAAGCATTGTTACGCCAAACCATGTTCACTTTGAACCTGCGAAACTCGCTATGCAAAACGGTTTTCATGTAATTTTAGATAAACCCATTACTTTTTCTTTGGCAGAGGCTAAACAGCTGAACCAAATTGCAGAAGAAACTGGTCAGCTTTTTTGCCTAACTCACACGTACACTGGCTACCCAATGGTTAAGGAAGCCAAGCAACAAATTGCTGAGGGGAAGTTGGGTAAAATCACAAAAGTTTATGTGGAATATCCGCAGGGATGGTTAAGCAAATTGGAAGAAGGCGGAGACAATAAACAAGCCGCTTGGCGTACCGACCCTAGTAAAAGTGGGGCTGGTGGTGCTTTGGGAGATATTGGAACTCACGCCTTTAATCTAGCAGAATATGTTAGCGGTTTACATGTGACCAAAATTAACGCTGATATAAATACAGTAGTTGAAGGACGAAAAATT